>JAGGSW010000115.1 GCA_021158895.1 Candidatus Odinarchaeota archaeon
GTTATTACACGTGTAAAAGATCCTGTGAAAGATATGCTTAGCTTAATTGATAAACCTTTGAATATCGATGCTGTTAGATTAGTTGAGGAGTCTTGGAATGAAGATTAAAGTTTATGTGGACACAAATATCTACGTGTACGCGATAATTCACCATCCTACTTTTGGTAATCTTTGTGAAAACGTTCTCATAGATATAGGTAGGAGATTATATGAATTCCATGGCTCTTTGCTTGTGGCTATGGAACTTCTGGGCTCCCTTTCAAAGATAGATCCTTATATTGCTAAGAAAGCACTTGAAGACTATTTCGCATTACCATTAACCTTGTTGAGTTTAAACGAAGAAGTTTTGAGGTTTGCTAGTATAATAAACGAAGTTGCAAATATTAGGTACGACGCTGTTCATGCAGCTATTATGTTGTTAAATGGCATATCTACAATAGTTACGAATGATGTGGATGATTGGAATTGCTTAAAAAGTCGTTTCAATTATGTATTAGCTAGAGTAAAAAGAGAAGGTTACGATTTGTCTGTTAATGAAATTGAGGTTGTAACTCCGGATAGTTATGAGAAATGGAAAAAAGGTCAATTATAAATATGTTTTGAGGATTGTATTTTTGGTATTATTGGAGGTTTTGATTTGAGGATTGAACGAATTTCTACTGGTATTCCTTCGTTAGATAATCTTTTGCAGGGCGGTGTTCCTCGAGGGTTTCTTGTTGCTTTGGTTGGTGAACCTGGCACTGGTAAAACTATTGCTTCGATTCATTTTATTGCTCAAGGTATTAAGGAGGGGGATAAGTGTATTTACTGTACTACTGAGGAAAGTAGGGAGAGTATTATTGCTGCTGCTTCTCTATTCGGCTTTAATTTTGAGAAAGCTATTGACGAGAATCAGCTTATTATTATTGATGCTTTGTTGAAGAAGAAGGATGATCCTTGGATGTTGAAGTCGCTTGATACTCAGGAACTTCTTCAAAAGGTTATTGATGCTAAAAAGGAGTTGGGTTATGGTCATGGGAGACTTGTTATTGATTCTTTGAGTGCTTTTTGGCTTCATGCTCCTGCTATGGCTCGTAGAGAAAGTTATATCATTAAGAAGGTTTTGCATCCTTGGAATTTTACTACTTATGCTGTTAGTGAATACGCTATTACAACTGGAGAAGCATTTGGTTTTGGCTTGGAACATATCGGTGATGCTATTTTCCGTTTTAGGAAGTATGTTCGAGGCGGTGTACTTAGGAGGTTTTTACTGATTGAAAAATGTAGATTAACTGCTCATGATCTTAGAATGTGGGAAATTGAAATTATCGATGGTGTTGGCATGATTTTGAAAAGTCCTACGGAGTATAGGGCTGAAGATGTTCGTTTACCGAGACAGGTGGCAGAGAAGGTGCTTAAAGCTAAAGAAAAGAAAGAGATGGAGTTTCCTTAATTTATTCTGTGAATTGTGCTTTTTAGAGTTTTTAATCGATTAGTTGGGATTTTGTCGAACGGGTAGGAAAACCTCAAATAGACATTGTATTAGATATTTATGGATATTGTCTATTTGAGGGAACGTCATGTTAAGGGTTTATGTTCCGATCAGGGAAAATGATGTTGAAAGATCTTTACATGTTTCAAAGAATACTTCTTCATATCTTATTAATCAGGCTAGAGAAAATATTAATTTCCTTTTTAACGAGCAGAGGGATGTTATAATTAAGTTTCTGGAATATATATCTAATTCTAGGGATAAAAGGATTCATTTTGCAGCTAGGGGTAGGAGCCTCCTTCTGGGTGCTAGGACTTTTGCTGATAGGTTGACACAGTTGGATTTTAATGCTGTTTATCCAACTTTAGAGCAATATGTTGTTTATGACCCAAACGCTGTTTTAGAGAAGGGCGATGTTATAATTTGTTTTAGTACTTCTGGGAGGACTGGAAAAGTTCTCAAGAAAGCTAAGTTTGGGCGAGAAATTGGGTGTGAAATTATCGTAATAACTGGTTCCTTGGACTCCCCATTAGCTAAATTGGCAAGTTTCCCTGTAGTATATTTAAAACCTGATTGTAAACGCGAGGAACTTCTGTCAAAATATAAGGAGGATGAAAAACCATTTACTCCACTTGGTACAACTTCAGAATATACACAGTTGATTTTTTCTGAGGCTATTTGTAGAGGTTTAATGGAGTGCATTTTAAACAATGAGGATGTCGAAAAAAGTTTTAAAATATCTAAAGAAACTGCTTTTGAACTTTTAAATCGCGCTGAGAAAAATTTAAGTGTTGCCTATAGCGAAGAAGATGAGATAACTGCTTTACTTGCTAATTTTCTTTTGAAATATTATAGTCAGCAAACTGTTCATTTTTGTGCTCGTGGTAAAACGTTTAATATGGCTGTTGGGCCTTTCAAGATGAGATTGGATCAGATCCCTCATGCCTTCGTTACAAGTATCATAGATTTTGAACCTTTGAATAGACCTGTGCGTAAAGGGCAAATTACATTCACTGTAAGTGGTAGTGGTGCTGCATATAGTATTGCAAGAATGGCTAAGGAAATGGGAAGTATGATAATTGGTATAACATCGTTTGAAAATGCTCTTTGGGAAATTTCAGATATAAAAATAAAGGTACTTGGAAGAAAAGATCATGACAATATATATGACTGGGATATTAGGCAGTGGAAAGGTTGGAGAAGCCCGTTTGCCCCGGATGGTACAGAGTTTGAGGTTTCCGTGGCCGCCTTTCTTGATGGTATATTTGCTGGCCTTGCAGCATATATAGGTATAAAAGAAGAGGACATGCGTCTCGGGCATGCAAACATAGAGTAAATTACATATCAAAATTAGTGAAAAAATAGAAGGGGAGAGCATTTAGACTTTGATTTTTATTCCAAGTTTTTTGCAGAGTTCTTTGTATCTGTTTCGGACAGTTACTTCTGTTACGTGAGCTACTTCCGCTATTTGTCTTTGTGTTCTTCTTTCTCCTTCAAGTATGCTGGCAATGTATATTGTCGCAGCAGCTAGACCTGATGGGTCTTTTCCAGCTGTTATTCCTACCTCTTGAGCTTTCTTCATGATTTCTATTGCTCTTCGCTGGGTTCTTGTTGATAGGCCTAGTTCAGCTGCAAATCTTGGTATGAAGTTTATTGCTGTAGGTCTTGGGAACTCTTGTTTTAATCTTCTTATTAAGACACGTACACATTTTGACACGTCTTTTCTATCGGATTTTGCTTGAGCCACTACCTCATCTAGTGGTCTTGGTATTTTATGTATTCTACATGCTAGGTAGACGGCTGCTGCAGCCATTGCACTTACAGGATGCCCTCTTGTTAACCGTTTTTCTACAGCTTTTCTGTAGAGTAGAGCTGCCGTTTCACTTACGTCGTTTGGAATTCCCATTTGACTTGCTATTCTACTTAATTCGATAAGCCCGTCTGCGAGACTTCTTCTAACTGTTGTTCTAATGTTCCATCTCCTAAGTCTATATATTTGGGCTCTTCTTGAGGGAGAAAGTTTTCTACCGTGAGCGTCACGATCAGACCAACTAATAGTTGTACTTAAACCTTTATCGGCAAATCTATAACTTGTAGGAGCCCCAGTTCGGCTCCTCTTCTCTAATTCCTCGTGGGTAAAAGCTCTCCATTCAGGTCCCGTATCTACAACATGCTCAGAAATGACTAATCCACAAGATGCACAAACATGCTCTCCCCTAGCTGGATCAAAAAGTATAGTTGTACTACCACATTCCGGACAAACCATAACTCCTTCCTTCTTATTTACTACATCTTCTGTCAATTTTATTTCCCCCATAATATATTGTTATAATATTTTAGTTTCAAGGTTAGTTGAAGCCCACCTCTCCATTGAAAGATCTCTACATTAGATCAGTAACGATGAATTTTAGCTCTAAACATTATTTTGAGTTCATTTGTGAGGGGTGACGCTGACTACCCCTTGGCAACTATCTGAGAACTAGTCACCCCCCAAGTCACTATGAGTGAACAAGGCGAAACACTTGTACTGCGCATTACATTTTTAAACTTTTCGTATTCACTCTCACTTTATCCCTTATAAACCTTTTCAATATACTATGATCTATTTGTCATACACCTATTTTCAATGGAAGTCACTTACATATTTAAGTTTGATCAAGGTTATCTTTACATTTAAAAAGATTTAGCTGAAATAAGTAAAACATATAGTGGAAGTTAACGCAATGATAAAAGCGGTTCGTTCCTTCTTTATTGCAATAGACATAGATGATGAAGAAATAATCGGTAGAGTTCGTGCTTTCCAGAAAAAATTAATGAACCAGAACTTTGCAGAGATTCAGTCCAATGAGAGGTTACATATAACGCTTAATTTTCTGGGTAAGCTCCAGTGGAAAACTATTAATGAAATAAGAGTTAAATTAAGGAAAATTCACATGAATTCATTTGATACTATGCTTAGGGGTGTTAAATATTTTCCTTCAGCTAAGTTACCTATTAGAATTTTATGGGTGAGTGTTGAAAGCGTGGGAATTCGAAATTTAATGGAAAAAGTGTGTGCTGCTACTTTGGATCGATATGCAGAGGAAATACCACATGTTACAATTGCTCGTGTTAGAAAAATAGTTGACGTTACGAGGTTGAAGAAGTTTATCGGAAATTACAAAAATTACTTTTTTGGAAAGTTTCATGTTAACTGTTTTAGTTTGAAAGCAAATGTTGGAGGAAAGTATGTGGACATTGAGAGATATTCCTTACTTTGATTCTGCTATAGTTAATAGTCGCTCAACGCCTTTAATCTTTTTAATGAAATTTGCTACCGCGAGCGGAACATAGGTCTCCCAAGGTTCTTTATTTAACATTTTCTTTCTTATCTCGGTTCCTGAGTATTCTCCTGAACCATAAATTTCAACTTCTTTGACTTCGTAGCCAGCATCTTCGAAAAGCTTGAGTGTATGCTTATTTCCGCCGTAGACTACGTGAAACGGTGGACATAAAGATTCTACGTGAGAAACCCAGACGTAATTGTTATGTATATCTGGAATAGGTATAAGCCAATATTTATCGGGAGATATGTTTTCTTCTCGTAATGCTTCCCTAATCATTTGAAGCCGTTCGCCACATGTAAATGGGTTGCTTACCTCATAGTTAAGTTGAGTGCTCCCTATGCCAATAATTAGTTCGTCAACCTCTTTTAATGCGAGTTTAACAACATATAGGTGTCCTTTGTGGAAGGGTTGGAAACGGCCGATAAAAAGGCCTCTTCGCATATATTTACCTCCAATAACTAAGAATAAAAATTACAGAAAAAGGTGTTATGGTGTATTATGTTAGTTTAGTATTCTGGCATGCCTTCTGGACCGCCTTTGCCCTTTGATGGTTCTGTTGGTTTTGATGCAATGATGTCGTCGATTCTTAGGATCATTTGGGCTGCTTCACTTGCTGATCTAATGGCTTGTTTCTTAACTCTTAGTGGTTCTAGGACGCCGCGTTCAAGCATGTCTACGACCTTTCCTTCAAATACATCAACACCGTACCATACTCCGTCAGGTTTGGCATGTCTTTCTCTAAGTTGTACTATTATGTCTAGTGGGTCATGTCCTGCGTTTTCTGCCAATGTTTTTGGAATTATTTCGATGGCATCTGCAAAGGCTTCGATGGCAAGTTGTTCTCTTCCACCTATTTGTTGCGCGTATTCTCTAAGTCTTTTTGCAACTTCTATTTCTGGTGCACCGCCGCCAGCAACATATTTTCCATCCTCAATAACGTCTCGAACTACGCATAGTGCATCGTGTAGTGCTCTTTCTGCCTCATCGACAACGTGTTCGCTACCACCTCTAATCACGACGCTTACTGCTTTTGGATGCTTACAATCTCTTACATATACTATCTTATCTTCGCCAATTTTTACTTCTTCCACTAGTCCTGCTTCTCCTAGGTGTTCTGGTGTTAGGTCGTCGATGCTTGTGACTATTTTTCC
>JAGGSW010000076.1 GCA_021158895.1 Candidatus Odinarchaeota archaeon
GTAGTCAATTATAAATTGCTTGAAAAGCTGATAATTAATACATATAACGTCTTACACATATTCAAATCTTGCGAAATCAGGAACATATTTGCAATATGGTACAAGAAAAACAAGTTCAGCATGATGTGGAATTACTTTAAAATTACAAACCTATGTTAAGGTTTTATCTTATACTAGTTGCTAGAAGCGAATAGTATTCAGGGCGTCTATCTTTTAGAAGGTCATTGTAAGGAGTTATTTTCTTATTTCTTGCTTCATCTATGTTTATCTCGGCAGTTATTATTTCCTCTTTATTTTTACTCCCTCTAGCTAATACTTCCCCTTTCACGTCAGTTATTTGGCTTTGGCCTGTGAACATAAGATCTTTCTCTTTACCAACTCTATTTGCAGTTATCGTAAAAATATGGTTCTCAAGAGATCTTATTCGCATTGCTTTTTGGCCATAGGGTAAAACCAGATTTGCGGGATGACATACAATTTCTGCACCCTTCAAAGTAAGAACCCGTGCAACTTCTGGAAATGCCCAGTCAAAGCAAATCATAACTCCAAAAGTAAAATCTCCAGTTTTTATGCCCTCTAGTTGTAAATCACCTGGCTGGAAAATAAATTTTTCCTTAGCAAACAAGTGGAGTTTTCTATATTTTCCGACATACCCTTCTGGACCTAAAATCACGGCTGAATTGTACAATTTATCTTTATATCTTTCATTTATTCCACCTATAATCCATACATTATGTCTTCTCGCTAGTTTTTCCCATTCTTTTATAGTTGGTCCATTTGGTATCGGCTCTGAACATTCTAAAGCCTGTTGTCTATTTTTAAAATTGTAACCTGAATTAGATAATTCTGGAAGAACTATAAGTCTTGCTCCTTGTTCTACAGCTTTTTCTATGAACGTGCATGTTTTTACGATGTTTTCTTCTAAATTGCCTAATTTGGGTGCTATCTGTACTGCGGCAACACATAGTTTCACACTAATCCTCCTCTGCTTTCCTACACACTTTAACATTTACACTTTCTTCTTTCTTTTTTGGAAGCAATTTTTTATGTATACCTTCAACCAAAGAATACCTGACGATAAACCTTACTGCTTCGCTTCTTGATGTGAATATTCCAGCCTTAACCATCTCATCAATGATTTCTATACACCTTTTTGGCAACCTAACTGTAATCGCTATACTCACTATTCCACCTCCAAATAAATGCTATTTGTATTCAAAAGCATTTTAATTAACTTTAATATTATGCTAAATATCATCTCTGAGGTGTCGACTATAAAATGAAAATTATGGATAAAATATTTTCAATTGCAAAAAAATCGAAAGCAAAAGTGTTAATAGGCGTAGGAGAAACGGAAGACCAAGTTATAAGAGCAGTAAACGCTGCTAAAAAAGCTATTGATGAAGAATACGCTAAAGTCACATTAATGGGTAAACATCAAACATTAAAAAAATATAAAGATGAATTTGATATCTTTATGAGCTCTAAGCCAGAAGAAGACATGGTGAGAGCTCTTATTGAACATGATTTTGATGCAGCAGTTAGAGGGTCTTTAGGCGCTTCAAAAATACTCCTCTCCCTAAAGGAGAAATTAAATTTAAGTAAAGTCTTCAGATTGGCGCTTTTAGAATCTGCTAATGGGCAACAATTCTTTTTTGCACCAGTAGGAATAGATGAAGGTGAAAACATAGGCGAGAAATTGGTTTTCGTAGAGGAAGGCGTTAACCTAGTTAAAGCGCTAGGCCTAGAACCTAAAGTTGCAATTATTTCAGGCGGAAGAAGAGATGATATAGGTAGATCACCTCGAGTAGACAGAATGCTTGCCGACAGTGAGTTTGTTGTAAGTGTTACAAAAGATAAAGGCATTACAAATAACATCAAACATTATGAAATTCTAATCGAAAATGCGATGAAAGAAAACGCAAACATAATAATAGCGCCAGACGGAATAAGCGGAAATCTCATGTATAGAACCCTCATTCATCTGGGAGGAGGAAAGAGTCACGGTGCGCCTTTTTTGAAAATTGACATTGATCTTGTTGACACATCACGCGCAGGACCCATAAGCGAATATGTAAGTTCAATAGCATTTGCAAGTGCCCTTAAAGACTTAAGAAAGAAAAAGAATCGTAATAACTTTTACAGTCAAGATATCTAACATTAAAGTTTGATATAGACGAGATGAACAAATATGTCTTTGTCTGTCGAAGAGTTAACTATGCTAGCTAATGAAATTAGAAATTTTATAGGTGTAACTAGGAAGAGGCCTATTATTCATGTTACATCTAAACTTGTTACTACTCTCAATTTTTCTCTTGCAAAAATTTTAAGAAGTTTTGGAGAAGACTGCGCCATTATAGAAGTAAATGAGAACGATGAATTTATACTATTCGCTGCGGATGGCATTTGGCATAAGCTTGTGGAAGCTGACCCTTATTTTGCAGGTTACTGCTCAGTTCTTGTAAATGTAAACGATATAGTTGCAAAAGGCGGCAAGCCGATAGTGCTTGTCGATATTTTAGGGCTATCTGACCAAGAAAAATCTGATAAAATTGTGGCAGGTATTATTGACGGCTGCAAAAAGTTTGGAGTTGCTTGCGTAGGTGGACATTTACACCCCGATAGTCCAATGTTATCAATTTCGGTTGCAATACTGGGTTTAGTGCATAAAGACCACGTAATTTTTAGTGATACCGCAAAAATAGGCGATTATATAATCATTGCTATTGATTTAGATGGAACGTTTCATTCAAAGTTTAAACTTGCATGGGACACTACATCACATAAATCCCCTGAAAAAGTTCGGGAAAAATTTGAAGCAATATACAGGATAGCTGAGGAAAAACTTGCAACTGCATGCAAAGATATCAGTAATCCTGGCTCTATAGGAACTTTAGCTATGCTTTTAGAAGCAAGTAATGTAGGAGGGAAAATTGATGTCGAAAAAATACCAAGACCAGAAAATGTTAATTTACTTAAATGGGTTAAAGTATATCCAGGGTTCGGAGTGATTCTAACTTCTAGTAAAAACAATTCTAAAAAATGTATTAAAATACTTGAGGACCACGGAATTTCCGCTTCAATCGTGGGAAAAGTTATTCAAGAAAAGCGTCTATTTATAGGCAGCAACAATAAGTATATTCCTGTTTTTGATTTCTTAAAGGATCATATTTCTGGAAAACCGTAACTTAAAAATTCCTAACAAACGTAGATAACTATTAGGGAAGGGCCCGTGGCCTAGCAGGATATGGCGTCGGCCTCCGGTCCCCGTTGTTAGATGAAGGGGAGAAAGCCGAAGGTCCCGGGTTCGAATCCCGGCGGGCCCGCCAAGTAATAGTTAAATATTTTTCAGATTTGTGTTTTCTAAGAAAAGTCTGTTAATTTAGTTTGTCCTCTAAGTCCTTTAAAATGTAGGTCTTTTTGTTTGTCTTTTTCTGTTTTGAAAATTATTTTTCCATAAACACCATCAAATCCGGGTTCGTATCTAACTTGGCCAAACCTAACTTTTATTATTGCTTCTGCTACTTTTGGTCCTGCAATTTTTGCCAGTTCTTCCCTTGGTACATTTAACATGACATTATACTCGTTTCCGAAACTGTGTATGAGGCTTACATATTTTTCCCATATTTTCTTTACTACAGGGCTGCTTGTATTTTCAACGTACATTAATATTTCGGTTAGTGGGATTAAGTGGACAAAGGATATGTAGTTGGGTGGAGTGTATCCTTCTGGTCTATTTGCTAGTTCTTCAACTCTTTGCAAAACGCCAATGGTCATGGTCTTTCTACATATTGGACAAATATTGTTGAGTTTAATAGCTTCCTTTGGGTGCAAGCAGACATCTACTTCATGAGTTCTCCAAATACCACCAATTAAATATCTTCGGTCTTTTCTATGTCCCGTGTAGTGGTATTTACCATATTCTGGTGGAACCTCTATAGTCATTTTAAACTCTTCTCTTCTTCTCTTACGTATAGCATCAATTATGGATCCAAAAGTTAATTTTTTGACTTCTAAAACGTTTGCCTCTCTACCTAACCTGTGAGGATACGGACTGTGCGAATCGCTATTTGAAACAAGTGGAAATTGATCTAGTTCTTTTACTCTCCAGCACATTTTTGGATCTGCGCTAAGGCCGGTTTCAAGAGCTAAAAGATTTTTTGTCTGGTCTTCATAACATTCTCTCACGCTATTAAACCCCTTTTGTCCGAGTACTGAGAAATGCGAAGTCCATATATGGCAAGGTATAATCTCTACTCGCTGATCGGTAGATTTCACTATTTCCACAAATTCCGAAGCTGTTATTTCAAGTTCTGGTCGCCCATTTAATGACAAATCCCCGTATTCTCTTAATACATCGAGTAATTGATCTGCAATTTCAAAATTTGGTACTAAAAGGAGATTATGGATTCGTTTTATGGCATTTTTATATTCAAAATTTGTGGAAATCTCGCCGGTAATCATGTAGCGTACATTACTTTTTCTTTTTTTAAACTTGTATAAATTTGTTCCTTCAACTTCAACAAGTTTTTCTCTTAGTTCTCTCAACCACTTGGGATGAGTGAAGTCTCCTGTACCAATTAAATTAAGACCTTTCATCTCTCCATACCGATCTATGTTTTCTAGCGTCATCTTACTGCTCGTACCCGTACTATACAGCGAATGTATGTGTAAATCGGCATAAACTATCATATCTAAATCTCCGCAGTAAAATCATAAGAAAGATTAATGCATCTTATCGCAAATACTCATATCAGCTATATAAATATGTTTTAATGTTAATCCCTGATTTAATCCTAAAAGAAGTGAAAGCGACAGGTCTCATCACTGTCTCATGACCCTTAAATTCGCTTTCATTCACTTCAATATCCTAAAACTAATGCAAGTTTATATCAGAAATCTCGTGAAATTAAAGTAAACAAAATTTAATAAAAATTACTTAAGGAAAGTATACGAAGATCCTTTTAACGCTTACATTTTTACCTTAAGTGTACAGAGTGATTATGCAATTATTCTTCTCTTTTTCTTACCTTTGCGAAGAGTTCTTTTAACTCTTGTAATGCTTGTCTGTGAATATCTTGTCGTGTTACAGGTCGTGGCTGGCTTGGCGGAGGTGAGGGTTTCGGAGTGGATGGAGGTATCGATGTCTGTGGAGGTTGTACGGGACGACGCGGTGGGGTTTGGGGTACACTGGGTGGTGGAGTTGACGACGGTGGAGTTGACGATGTTGGCGGAGGTGAAGTTACAGGTCTGAGTGGCTGTTGTGGCGGAGGTTGTGGTGTTGGTTGCGGAGTGGGTTGCGGATATTGAGTTAAAGTTGGCTGACTTGGTCTTGCTTGAGTTGATATAGATTGTTTCAACGAATTTATCTGAGTTTCAATTTGTTGGACTCGTTTTTCAACATCGCTTATTCTTTCTTCTAATATTGATAGTCCGTTTAAAACTAGTTCGAAAAATTTGCCGATAGCATTAGCCATTTCTGCCGCAGATTTCGACGGTAATTTTTTCAATATCTTATTAAATATACTTGCGAAACTTTCAGACATGATGGCTACATCTCCAAGATTGATTAAACCATCAACCTATAAGAACCTTTGCATTAGTAGAATTGCAGCGCTTCTACACATTGCATATAATAGATTTTAAATAATTAGAAAATTTTTAAGCAAGTTTTCCAGTTTTTCTACGTTTTTTCTTCTTCTTCAGGACGCCATTCATATCCACAGTCTAAACATTTATAT
>JAGGSW010000028.1 GCA_021158895.1 Candidatus Odinarchaeota archaeon
CTACCCAACACTATATACCTCCTATGCCAAGATCCCTACCACCATACCACAAAGAATATGCAGCAGCATATGGTATAAGGATTCCCCATAGTATGCGTCGACCGATAACGAAATGCCACCAGCAAGTTGCCCCGTCCTCTATGTCCATCTCATATTGTTCCCAATAACCAGTCCAATCCCTTACGGAGACATATTTTTGTCCTTTGCATAATTCCATTCACCGCTCGATTCATCTCTAATTGTCTCAATATATTGCTCCATAGCTCAGTCAAGAACAAACATCATAGCTTCAACCGCTATAGCTATTGCTAATGTGACATTTGGTAGGTAAAGTATGGCATCTGGATGAACAGTTGCAGCTTTCAGTGCGGTTTCCTCCTTCCCAGCATCTTCCGCCTAGTAGTGATAACTTATAGCATTATGGAAGGAAGTTTTGTTGCTAATAAGGTTTTAACTATTCATTATAGGCACTTTTACAACACTAAAATTAATTTTCAAATATACCACCTTTCCTTACAGTCACCACATTCTGCAATAACCCACTTATCTCATTTACAATACATATCATTGGATCATCATTTCATTGGAAAACAACTTCCACGCTGGTGCCATTATCGGTTCTTTTTGTCACGGATTTACTGCTGCAACTTCCTCCACCCATTTCTCACCTCTACGCATAAGAAGCTTCCCGAAGACAAGGGGAGGAAAGATGAAGCAGATAGAGGTAACGTTTAGAAGTAGGTTTGGATATGGAAAGTGCTCCCTACCGGTCAGCACAAACAAGACATAGGATATTGGAGCAAAAGTGGCAAGGAAAAATATGAATGAAATTACAACAACTTTTATAAAATATAATACAGAGTTAGGGTTCCTCTTAAGGGCCTCCCTAAGAGAGGAAACCTGCCTACATGGATCGAATTTTGGATCTATGATATGTGAAGAGGAGTAGGTGAGGAAGCCTACGAAAAAGTAAAATATGGCAAATATAGCTGCGGCAAAGAGAATTTGGCATATTTGGGGTATCTGTGGGACCTCAGCAGGATGATGCAATCTCAAGTACCACGCTACGAAAGCCGTCCAAGGAAGGTCTGCTAAAGCTCCAATCGTCACGTACAATAGTGAAAGCCGTTTAATGTAGCTTAAAAACTTATCTCCCTGTGGAAGTTCACCCCTCTGCTTCACAAAACACAGGTTGTTCAGCTGAAGAGGAAATAGTATAAACGGAGTATATGATAATTGAAGCAGGTATGTGAGGATCGGCTCGCCACTACCAACAACTCCAAAAAAAGACCTAAAGCATTAAATCCTAAAAAAGCAGCTAGAAAGTCCCTCTTTCTGAGGTAGAATAGGTGTCTAAGGACACTCATCACATTACTCCTCCAATTGAAATAAAAAATGGAAATATGGGTTTATATGGGTTTTTGCCAGATATTGCTGTATTGCTGAACCTTGCTAGTGTCATTTGCCTTATCCAACCCAGGAATTGCTATCCTCCCAGTCGTGGCGGAGGGCTAAACCGATCACGAACAGCGAAGAGCCATAAAGAAATACTTTTCCAAGCAACTCCACTATTTTATAGGCAAAAGCAACTCCGCCACTAGCCATTATCTCGAGGATTGTACCGATAACACTAACGGCAAAGAGGGTTCCATATATGAGGAAATCCCACCATGACAGCGTGTTAAGCCAGCTATTTATTGTTTCTATCAGTATTCCTGCACATTCTAGGAAGCCTGAGGCTATTCGTGATGCTGCTGTCCATATGTCTATCTTTCCTAGTAATAGGTAGAGAAGAGTGAAGACAACTACGCCGATTCTGGCCCAGAAGAAGTCTGCTGCAGTCATTATAATGAGTCTTCTTTAAAAGTTTTACTAAGGGAACGGAAAACATAGCAAAAACTTGATATTAAAGTGAATGTCAACTCTTAAAGTTGAGTTTTAATACATATTTGCCGGGTAGAGATAGGTAAAAAACGTGAGCATTTGATGTTAACCCTTCCTACGACCTTGTTACATGATATATGTGTAATTAAGATAGAGGGATTTTCTGGTTACGTAATTTTTATAATTTATAATTATTAATTGTAAATTGGTAGGTTAAAATGAGATATACAACAATAACTGTTTCAAAAAAGTGAAAGAACGTTTAGACAAGCTACGTGGAGAATCTACTTGGGATGAATTTTTCTCCAGCATAATTGAAAGGTTGGAGAGAGAGAAAAGGGTCAAAGCAGCTGAAAAGTTTTTAAAGAAATATAAATTGTCTGAAAAAGAGGCTGAAAAGCTGATCAAATTTGTGGAGGAAGGTAGAAGAAATTGGCGGTTCAAAACGCCAGAAGAACTAGAGTTGTAATTGATACAAGCGTTTTAATAGATTTAATTAAAAGCGGTAAACTTATTCAGTTTGCTGAGAAATATGATGGATGTATTACAAGTGTAACCCTTTACGAATATTTGCGGGGAGAGTTATATCTCGGGAGAAATATAAGCGAAATTAAAAATTTCCTTGAGAAAATTTTCGATATTCTATATATGGACAACGATGCAATTAGGAAAGCCTGTGAGCTTTGGCTGTCATTGGCAAAAAAAAGGAAAGCTCATTTCCGAACCAGATATCTGGATAAGTGCAATTTACATTACAAAAAATCTTCCCTTAGTAACCACAAACATTCGACACTTTAAAAGACTAAAAGAATACGGCCTTAAAATACTATCAGTAAAATTTCAGACTGAAAATAACAGCATCCCCTAAGGTGCAACTCACATATTTCCCGTATTTACATGTAGCTACCAAACAATTAATTGGGCTTTAACCTTCTTTTACAGGGCTTCACGGTGAAAATTCTATGTTAGATGAGCGAAGGGTAAATTTAATTGCATAGTCTATTATATTGGTATATTCATTTAACAACGATTGTCAATGATTGTAAAGGTATATTTGATATTATTTCATCTGCAATCATGTTCCTAGCTTGTTTACCCTATGTGTTACATATTTGAGTTTTCTAATGCTTATAGAAGATGTCAAGTTTCTTTTTAAAGTCCTTAGATATTAGAAGTTCTTTTCTTTTTATCTAACCAGTTCTTATAAACGCTATGTAATTTTGCTAGGTCTTCTTTTGTGTCTATATCTATTAAAACACCTGGTGAGCCCGTTTCGGCTAAGATTATTTTTCTTCGATGTTTACGGACAACAGCTTTCAGACCCTGTTCTTCCTCTCTTATTTCCTTTATTTCGTCGAAAAGTTTCCGAGAAAAAAGAATCGGATGACCAGGCTTCCCTTTATAAGATGCAATAACGATTTCTGCTCTAGTTTCCTTGAACTTTGAAATCACTTTGTTGACGTCTTCTGCTGTTACTAGTGGATAGTCGCCGGGTAAAAACAAAACTGCTTTCGCTTTTCTTGAAACTTTTGACAACCCTATTTTTACAGAGGAGCTCATGCCCTCTTCAAAATTTTCATTTAAAACAATTTTACAAGGTAAGTCGCGCAAAGCTTTCTCAACTTCCTCAGCCATGTAACCTAAAACAACAATAACCTCATCGACCTGAGAATTTAAAGCATTTTTAACAACTCTACGTATCAAAGGCTCGCCGAAAACCTTTACAAGCATCTTATTTTCCCCAAACCTTTCAGACTTACCGGCAGCCAAAATAACTAAAGAAAACATAGGCTCACCACACTATATGATATTATTTATTTTAAGTAAGTTTGTAGTTTGGTCTTTGGGATTTGCACTATTTCTCTATCGACAAGAAAAGAACATTATTCATTATGTATTAGCTATCAGACAAATGGTTTGGCTAAATATAGTTTATTTTCTTTTCCTCTTAAGCATAGGTAAAGCCTGTTTAGTATTTTTCTACCAATTATAGTTCCTAGGTTGCCAATTTGAGGTAGGTGCGCTTTAACTCTGAACCATCGATTTGCAATGAAAACATCCAATATATATGTGTCACATGGGATTCCAAGTCCAGCGGCATCTAGTTCTTCAAATCCATCAGGTTTTTCCACGTAATTCGTAATAAAGTCTCCAAGAGGACGTGATAATATTAATGCTTCATCAAAACCAGTATCCACTAAGGCTTGAGTATTAATAGCGTATTTTAATTCGCTTCTATATATTTTGACTTGCACCACAGGGTAAGGTTCAACGCCAAATTCCTCCAAGTATTTATGTTCTTCAAATAGCTCCAATTTACATTTCAAGTCAAATCCTCCACTTCATAGGGTTTTGATGGAGGTTCTGTCAACTCAAATGTAGTACCTACTCGTATCTTTGGGACGGTTAACAGTTTAGCCCTACGAGGCCTATTATACATAAATAAACGTTCTTTTTTGGTTTTTATTTCGATTACAACGCCAATATTTTTTAAACTTTTTAAATATCTTTCACATGTTTTCCAACCTATGTTCAATTCCTCAGACAATTCCTTTATTGATTTCGGCTCTTCACTTAAGAGTTTAACCAATTTCTCAATAAGTTCGATTTTCATCCTGATCACCACGTTGAAGTTAGAGTACTCTAACTTTTAAAGTATTCTAACTTAACAAAGCGTAGCTTTAACGTCATCAAAACAATACTCAATCCAGGTTAATCGTTCAATAATTCTGTTTAATTTTCTCTCGTATCTACATCCATTAAAAATACTTAGGAAACCTGCTTCTGTTAATACTACATTTTCTTTATGTTTACAAACGACGGCTTTCGAATCTCGTTTTCTTTTCTTATTCTTTTATCTCACCAAAAAGTAAGTTTTTTCCTCTGGGCCGTTCAGCAGTAGTTTGTATTGGTTTAAGAATCTTCTGCCTGCAAGGGTTTCTTCACAGTTTTCATATGTTTCAAGGAACGTTAAAATTTTCAGTTTGGCTTTTGGGATTTGTACGATTCCTCTAGATACTTTTAGTGGTTCTTTGGTGCCTGTTGGGTGTTCTACATAAGCTTTTACGGGTGCTAAGTAAAGGTTCAGGTTTAAAGACCAATTAAACACCTTATCGGGAATAAGGACGTATCCATCATATCCACTATCGACAAGAAGAGGAATTGTGCCGATATGTGGAAAACTTAATTTTTCGTCTGGTGTTAAAAATACGACTTCTATTATTGGTGCAGGTGGGTCAAAATTTTTCGAGTAATTCCAGCAAAACTTGTTCATGTTTCTTTTCTCCTTAAACTTCTCCCTCTAATTTTCCTTATGGCTTGTTCCTCTATTTTTTCTCCGACCTTCCATAAAATTCTATGCTGTTTGTAATTTGTGACCTTGTTAGCTTTTTCTAAAACTTCTTTGATGTTGTCACCAATAGCTACTATTTGGCCATTTGCAATTACCACCCATTTGCCATGGTGTTTTTGTTCAAAATTTTTTCTTACTTCCATTAATTTCTTCCAATTCTCCTCATCTTCTTTGTTTAAGCTTTTAACAGGTTCAATTATAAGCTTTCCTTTTACAATACGAATATTTACTTCGTCATAGGGTTTAAAGGGAAAGGCAGAATCATTGCTAAGTTTCTTAGAAATATACAGGTAAAGTCCTCCACCCTTATGCGGAACAAACTTACCTTTACCCTTCATTTTAATACCTCAAAACTAAAGTACATAAAAATTATATATAAAATTTTACATAAAAACTTAGAAGGTCGACTTCTTCCAAAATAAACTGACCCTTCTTTGAAAATTTAAGCCTCAAAAATTCACC
>JAGGSW010000109.1 GCA_021158895.1 Candidatus Odinarchaeota archaeon
CGTATGTTTGGGAGGTGGGGAGGACCCAATGGGGTGGTAACCCAAACTAGTGGCAAGGATACGGAACTCTTCAGTTACAATCTTAAATTCCTCAGCTCTATGTATTTTTGCATTAGGTGCGTGTATTGTCACAACTTCTAAGTCTCTCTTCTTCACTTCTTTAAAAATATCTCCTATTCTCAGCTTGAGAAAGTCCTGAACACTAAAGAACGCTAACTCTATCTCCCTGATATCTTTGAAAAAGTCTGGGAAGTCGCATCGCACCCCAAAACGCATACTACCTCACCTAAATTTTTGTGGCGTTATATGTAATAGGCCCCGTAAAGAATGTAAAACAGATGTAGATTAAACCTTAGTTTTCATAATACTTTTAAATCCTCTTTTCGTTTTAAGAACTAGTCCGTTTCTTATTAACCTATGCAAATGTTTTTCTATCATTATTTTTTCGAAATGCTTAAATACCAGCTTTGGTTCTCGAAACCGCCCATAAATTATGGCTTTATTGACAATTTCATCAATAGTATGTTCATCTTTTAAAAAATCTACTACTTTTCTCTCTCTTTCGAAAATCTTATCTAAATATTCATTAAGCCTTGTCTCAATAACATCCCTGCCCATAATGATTCCCTTATGGCTTGTAACGGCTATCTCCGCCCTTAATTTTTTCACCTTATTTATAGATTCTATAAATTGATCTACATCGGAGTCTAAGCACCCATACCAAGGCCCAAAAGAAGTTAAATCTATGTCAGAAAGAAAAATGATCTTTGCATCGGGAATAAAGAAACAACAATGACCAATAGAATGCCCAGGTGTATGTATCACCTTTAACTTAACATCCCCCAAGTCAAAAACATATTCATCTTCAAATTCGAAATCAACCCTAGAATTTCTTAACCCGAACGTTTCCTTTAGAAAAACACGTATAGCTTCAACTACCTCGTGTTCTAACGGTCCATAACGTTTTAATAATTCATTTACAGATCTCACAGCCGAAGCATCAAATCTATGACAGCAAATTTTCGCATTTTTAAACAGATAGTTGCAACATGTATGGTCTTCATGACAATGAGAGTTAATAATTAAATCAACTCTTTTCTGCTTTAAAATTCTCTTTATAACTTCTTTCCCGAGACCAGTGTCAATTAAAGCCTTAACCTCATCATCAATAAATAGGGAGTTCGAGAAAGGATACCTACCATGGTTCTCTCCCTCTATAAAAAACACCTTGTCGGAAAGTTCAATCCACCTCATTTTTTCACATCCAAACTATCGTTTAAAACGGTAGCAACGGTCATAGTTGAATTCAAAATAGTTTTCAATACTGTTCCTTAAAGTAGGGTATGATTTTCTCGCCGTATAACTTATACTGCATGTCTCTATACTTTTCTGAAACCAATGCTACAAGTACTATGTGTTGAGCACCAGCTTTTATCCATTTTTCAAGTTTATCAATACATGTTTCAGGGGATCCCCAAACATAAAATTCCTCAACGTCATCAAAAGATATTTTCGATGCATATTCCATAATTTTCCTAACGTTTTCAGGTGTATACACAAATTTCTCGAGAGAAAGTTCTTCGGGCACTTCTATACCCTTTCTCTTTAGTTCTTCCGCAGCAAAAACCGAAAAAACTCTAGCAGGAAACTCGATAATTCTACCAGCAGTTTCATCATCTTGTGCAACAACACCATAAAGTAAAACACCATACTCAAATTCACCAGACCTACCATATTTCCTTCTTAGATTCTCTAGTTCCTCAAGCTTTTTCTTATAGTCTTCTGGTATTCTTCCAAGCGGAAGCCACCCATCACCATACTTAGCTGTAATTTTCAAAGTTCTTGGCGAGTTTGCAGCAATCCAAAGCGGTGAATGAGGTTTTTGAACAGGCTTAGGCCGAATAAAAGCATCCCTCAGCCTGAAGAATTCCCCTTCATAGTTCACAAGATCCTTAGTCCAAAAGCGATAAAATAACTTCTATAGCTTCTTTCATCCGGGAAACAGGCTTATCCCAAGGTATGCCAAAAGGAACAATGCTCATAGCTTCCCCAGCACCAACAGCAGCAATAACCCTACCATTTGAAATATGGTCAAGTGTCATAATTGTTTGCGCAAGAACTGCAGGATGCCTAGTCTGAATATTAGTGACCGAAGTTCCAAGCTTAACTTTCTTCGTTACCATAGCAACCGCAGCAAGCGAAGTATAGGCCTCCACTGCATCAAGTCTCCGCAAACCCATTCCTACTAGGTGATCCGCCATCCAAATAGAATCAAAACCAAGTTCTTCAGCCATCTTAGCACGTTTCAAAATCTCCTCCCAAGGGTGAAAAGGAAGAGCAATACCAAACTTAACATCCTCCTTCATGCCAACCCCCACATCAAAGCGAGTTTCAACTAACATACTTCCATGAGTAGTTATTTACCCCATATATTTTAGTATGGTGTAGTCAACTAGGTCAGGTACTAAAGTAAAGTATGTTAATGGTACGAAAAACGAACCCCAAAGTTTTTATTAATGCCCCCTAATTCTAAACAAAACATACTATCTGTGTTGGGAGGGAGATTATATGCCAAGAGCTCCTAAAGTTGACCACAACTTATGTAAAGGCCACGGAATTTGCTACGATGTCTGCCCAGCTGACCCAAAGGTCTACGAAATTAAAGGAGACCCGCCTAAAGCATGGGTGGTAAACCCAGAGTCATGTATTGAATGTGAGTCATGTGTTGCAAACTGTCCAGAAGGAGCAATTGAACTAGTGGACATCGAAGAAGCTGGACCAAAACCAGAAAGTTAAATAACACTCTTTCTTTTTTATAAAAAAGAAAATTTGCAGTTTTGTGAAATAATGTTAAGCAGCGTCACTAGTAGCTGTTTTTTGAATAGGAAGAGTAACCTAGTTTTAACGCTTTTATGTTAATTTCTCTCCAAGGTTCAGGCATTTTTGAAATAACTTTTTCGACGTTTTCCAGTTTTACGAAGCCATCAAGTATTTTACTGCCAAGCAACGCGCCAAGCATAACCATGTTCGCCGAAACATAGCTTCCAGCTTCTTCAGCAAGTTCATCAGCTTCTAAAATCACCGTTTTTAACCCAATTGATTTAATTTTTTCAATTATTTCATCCATCTTGGGCATTTTTACCCCAGGTATATTGGGTCTAATTAGTCTCTTATTCAGAATTAGAATTGTTTCCCTATTCGCATAATTGATGTATCTTGCAGCTTCTAACAGCTCCATTGAAACAATTACATGAGCTCCATTTAGAGGAATTAACGGGGATTCAACATCGCCAAGCCTTATATGCGTTACTACACTTCCCCCTCTTTGAGCCATACCATGTACCTCTGCGGTTAAAACCCTAGTTCCATTTAGTATTGCCGCTTCAGCTAAAACTCTTCCAAACGTTATTAACCCCTGGCCGCCAACACCGACAGCTAAAACATTCTTATATTTTCTATTCATTTTTACCACCAAAGTTCCTCCCACTCCTTTCCAGGTTTAATTGTAGGCTCTATAGCTTGAACTGGACAAACTTGAGCACAGTCTCCACAGCCGGCGCAAAGCATCGGATCAATATAGGCTTTTCCATCCTCTAGTACTTGGATAGCTGGGCAAGCGAACACATTATAACATCTTGTACACGCTGTACATTTCTCAAGATCAACTCTATAAACAGGTATCTTAATGTTTTTCTTGCGAGCATCTGAAATAACTAACAAGGCACATTTTCTCAAAGACACAATAACAGCTGGCTTCCTTTTTTCTTCAACAAATTTTAGTGCTTCAGCAATTTTCTCCGCAGTTTCATCTAGTTTAAACGGATTAACAACGTCTATGTACTCTACTCCAATCGACTTAGCTATTTCCTCTGGTCTTATTATTTTCGCTGGTTCCCCACTAGCCGTTATACCCGTCCCTGGATGAGGTTGGTGACCAGTCATCGCTGTTATCCTATTATCCAATATAATTGTTAGAAATGGCGTGTTGTTATACACAGCATTTATTAATGGTGGAATTCCCGCATGGAAAAACGTTGAATCACCTATAATCGCTATCATAGGCTGCTTAGTCGTTACCGCCAATCCATTTGCCGCACCTATACTTCCACCCATCTCTATGCATGTGTCTTGTACTCTGTAAGGTGGATTTACACCTAAAGTGTAACAACCTATGTCTCCAAGATACACGGGTTTCATTTTCAACTTGCTTACAGCTTTTTTAAGAGCGAAAAAAGTTGCTCTATGAGGACATCCAGGACAGAGAGTTGGTGGTCTTGGTGGAACCTCAATACTTACTTCTTGATGAGTTCCTAGCCATGGAACACTTTGCTTGGAGACATTTAAGAACTTTACAAGGAAATCAGCAACTTTGTTTAACGTTAGTTCCCCAGCTCTCGGAACCATATCCTTGCCGTGCACCTTTGCAGACATTCCTTCTTCCTGAAGTATAGCTTTTACTTTATCCTCAACTATAGGTTCTAATTCCTCCACTACAAGAACTTCTTCAGCGTCTTCAACAGCCTTAACCACGAGTTTTCTAGGCACAGGAACCGTTGAACTAAGTTTAAGCAGAGTTATATCGTTTATCTTATCCATTTCCCTTAACACATCAACTACATGTCCATAGGTTATTCCACAAGCAATTATGACTTTCTTTGAACCTGGATTTTCAATTCTATTAAAAGGAAAATTGTTAACAGCCTCTTCTATCTTACTCCATCTTTTCAAAAGCTTCAATCTAAGCTTCCGGGCATGCGCAGGAACAACAACCCATCTTTCAGCATTTTTAGTAAATTCGCCCCAAACAGGCTTTCTTAACTTTCCTAGCTGCACTGGGCCTCTTGCATGACTTATTCTCGTTGTTGTCCTTAAAATTACTGGATGCTCAAACTTCTCACTGAAATCAAAAATCTCCTTGGTGAGTTCCTTTGCTTCCGCCGGACTATATGGTTCAAAAACAGGTATAAAGGCATGTAAACCATACCATCTATTATCTTGTTCGTTCTGACTACTCCACATGCCAACGTCATCCGCTGTTACAATTACAAATCCCCCTCTAACTCCTATATATGCACTACTCATGAAAGGATCCGCTGCAACATTTAAACCAACATGTTTCATACATGTTAAAGCTCTAACACCCGACATCGCCGCACCATAAGCCGCCTCAAAAGCAACCTTTTCATTAATACTCCACTCTACATGAATACCCAGCACATTAGCATATTTCGCAAGGGTCTCCACAATTTCCGTTGAAGGAGTCCCAGGATAAGCTGAAGCAAAAGATATACCAGCCTCTACAGCTCCTCTAGCTATCGCTTCATTTCCCATCAACAAAACAGTTCTGCCAACCTGCTCAAGAAAAACCCTAGACATTTGTATACCCCCAATCATTAATTTAAAAGTAAATTTAATAAATCTTTAGAAAGAAAACATAACCCAACAAAAACTTAACAAAGCCGAAATAATATTCAAAAATTAAAAAACTACCAATTTAAACAAAAACAAAATATCTAGACCCTTTACAACCCCTAAACCCAAACTAAATAACAACCATCAAATAAGAAATACATAAAGACAATAATCATCTTCACAAAAAGCCGACAAATAT
>JAGGSW010000170.1 GCA_021158895.1 Candidatus Odinarchaeota archaeon
TGATTATTAAGTTTAGAAATAGGAAATAGTAGTTTATCAGGGGATATACGATTTGAACAACTTGCACGAAAATGCAGAAAGATTGGCGGTAAAGTATCGGTTTCCTGTTGAAGTCGTTGCAAGATGGTTAGAAAGATACGGGAAGAAAACAGAAAACATTTTGGCTGCTTTAAGGACCCCTCCTCGCAAGTTTTCGATCCGTGTAAATTTACTGAAATCCGTGCCCGAAGATGTTGCCAATTTCTTAGAAGGAAATGGATATAGGATCGAGTTACATGGCGATTTGAATGAAGTTATCTTTTTGAGAATAGAGGGCCCTTTTGAGCTTCCTGAGGTCAAAAAGACTGTAGTTGCTGACAAAAAAGCTGCTGAGAGCGTTTTGATGGGTGCTCATTTATTTGCTCCAGGGGTTTTGCAGGCTAAGGGTGTTAGGAAGGGAGATGAAGTTGCAGTTGTAGATGAATATGGACAGATTGTTGGTGTTGGAATTGCCATGATGGATGGTGTGGAAATGGTTAAGATTGGTAGGGGAGTGGCTGTGAAAATTACTCGATCTCTTTTTCGCGTTCCAAGTTTAAGAGGTTCAGAGATTTTTGAGAAGGGGTTAGTTTACCCTCAGAGTTTTCCTGCTATTGTAACTGGGAGGGTTTTGGAACCTGAACCTGGAGATTTCATTGTGGATATGTGCGCTGCTCCTGGCGGTAAAGCCTCGCATATTGCTCAATTGATGAATAATTGTGGGAAGATACTTGCTGTTGACAGGTCTAAAGCTAAAATTAGAGGGTTAGAAGAAAATTTAGCGAGACTAGGTGTGAAAATTGTTAGTACATATGTAGGCGATGCCAGAGAACTCCCCATTAAGTTTCCCTCTCTTAAGGCTGATAAAGTGCTTTTGGACCCTCCTTGCTCCGCTTTGGGTGTTCGACCGAAACTTTATGAAACACGGAGTATGAGAGATATTTTGGCGTTATCTGCTTATCAACGGTCCTTCCTCCGGGCAGCTGTTAAAATACTTAAAAAGGGAGGTGTTCTCGTTTATAGTACCTGTACTCTTAGTCCTGAAGAAAACGAGCTAAATGTAAAGTATGCCGTAGAAGGGTTGGGTTTAGAACTTGAAGAACAGAAGTATTTTTATGGTTGTAAAGGAGAGAAATTTATTTCACAGTATGATTTGGTTCAGAGGTTTTACCCTGATTTGAATGATACTCCTGGTTTTTTCATCGCCAGATTTAGAAAAACTTTTGATTAACGGGTTACTTGTATTAGTCTGAGAAGATATTTTACTGGTACTCCATTAAGTTCATCTGAGCATTTTTTATCTATTAGGACTAGTATTCCTACTGGTTTGGCTTCTAGCTCTCTTAAGCTTTCTATGGCATGTTTTATCACTGCTCCTGTTGTAATTACATCGCTAACAAGTAAGGTTTTTTTGTTTTTAACTGTTGCAAACGAGGGGCTTATAATTCCTGTGATTTGCCTCCCCTCTTTGGTTGGTTCTAAACTAGGTCTTGGTCTTATGATTGCAAATTCTTTTTTTAGTTCTTCTGCTATTTGTAGAGCAAGCGGTACTCCTCCCGTCTCTAATCCAGCTATTACTTCAGGTTCTTCTATTTCTCCTCTAATTATTAGTTCTTGTAGGAAGTCTGCCATTGCCTTTCCTACGTATTTTAGCCTTGTCACGTTTCTGCCAAGATTGCTCCAATCCACGTATATGTCTCCCATTGCTGTTATTCTTTCTTTTTCTCTTTCTGCATGTAATACAAGCCATATTGCAGTATCTCTTTGCACATTTAACGCATTTGCTATTTCTTCGGTTGTTAATCCTTTATTTTTAAGTTCTTTGGCTTTTTCTATTAACTCCTTTAAACTCTTCATTTTCCTTCCCCCTTAATAACTTCTTTTTAACCGCTTTCCTTTTTATTTTTTCACCACACACATCACATATCTCAGCAGCATAACTTGGCGGAAACCGTTTTCCACATGCCGGACAGTAAATTTCCCAAGAAATGAGATACTTAATACCTTTTTGAACTAGGGAAACGAAGTTTATGGTCAATTTCTTTGCTAAGTTTTGAATAGCATAATCATCTGATACAATGGTTGTTTTAAACCCCTTATTTTTATATTCAAGAGCTAATGCCAATATTTGTTTATCTGTTTCTGAGATATAAGGTAGATCTCCAGTTTCGCTTGCTACCTGCTCAACTATTTTAATCGATCTTGTGCTTGGAGATTTTATTTCAATTTTTTGAGACTGAATATAAGTTTCGATGATATTTTTTATTTTTTCGTCCAGAATTTCATTTAATACTCCTGGAACAGTAATATATTTGCCGTTTGGTAGGTAGAAGTAGAATTTTCCTATAAAAGCAGATGCATCGAGGATTAAAACTTTTTTATTCAATATCTTCGCCTCTATAAAGCAGCCTTTTTCTGATTCTCCTGTATATGTCAACAGGTTTTATTCTTATGAATAAGACTGGAACATTTGATTTTGTTATTTTTATTACTGCTTTCGCAGGGAGTGAATATCGGAATTGGCCGTCGATTACCAATAGTGCTTCAGTACTGGGTTTTAGCAGCTTTATTGTTACAGTGCTCTCTAATGGGACGACAAGGGGTTTTAGTGTGAATCCTAAGGGGCAAATGGGGGTTATAATGAATGCTTTGACTCTCGGATCAATAATTGCTCCTCCAGCTGACAGCGCATATGCGGTAGATCCCGTTGGCGTTGCAACTAGTAAACCATCTGCTTTTTCTGTTACCAACGTCTCTTCGTCAATTTCGATTAAAAAGTGAAGTAATTTTGCAGGTTGTTTTGATGTAACTAAAACTTCATTTAATGCATCAGGAAGTTTTTCTCCATTAATTTTGGAAGAGAGTCTTTCACATCGTTCTATTTCAAAATCACCATTTAAGACTCTTTCAAGAGCGTTTATGGATTCGTGTGGTTCAACTTCTGTTAGAAAACCTAGAGTACCCATATTAATTGGTAATATCGGGCATTTCCTTTTAAGACGCCCTGCTGTCATTAAAACTGTTCCATCTCCTCCAATCGTTATTATTAAGTCGGCATGCACTTCTTCTAATGGCTGAAAATTAACATCACATTTAACTTTATCAAAAAGTTCTCTATCTAGGGTTACCTTTATGTCTTTAGACTGAAGATAATTTACTATGTCTTCAATTAATTTAATGGCTTCAATTTTATCCAATCGCGACGTAATTGCTACCTTTTTAATCATTAAACTTCACCTTTAACACCTCTAAGGGAAATACGGCATTTAATGCCCCTTACTTGGGCTTGCGAGGTAGTATTACTTTCCACTTCTTAGACCATATATCTTTGTTTCCCTTAGTGCTAAAATACTAACCGTGAACTGTCAATGATTCTTTGAATCGTAATGTACCAATTTTGATGTGTATCTTAGTTTTTCCGCCATCTTTGAGTTTTTCGTTCTATTTTTAGTTAAGTTTACAGATTAATATGGAAAAATATTACTGCGCGATTTTAAAATTTGACTGTAAGTTTAATTTTGAGGCGATTGTTTTGGGTCAACGAAACTTTTAGGTAGCCATGTTGACGAAGAACTATATTAACTGGTAACCTTAAAAACGGTTTGATCTTTAATTAGATAGACAAAAGGTGATGTTGATGTCGTCTAAAGTAGTGGGTGTTGGAACTTTAAAGGAAGGAAGCTACATAATAATCGACGGAGAACCGTGTAAAATAGTGAGCCTAGAAAAAAGTAAACCAGGAAAGCATGGAGCGGCAAAAGCTAGAATTGTTGCGATAGGATTATTCGACGGCGTAAAGAGAAGTATAATAAAGCCTGTCGATGCTAAGATAGAAGTTCCTGTCGTAAATAAGCGTGTAGGCCAGGTTATCTCACTTAGACCCTTAATGATTATGGATTTAGAAAATCCAGAGATATTTTTCGAAACAGAGATGCCTGAGGATCAGGAACTTGCAGCAAAGTTAAAAGAAGGTGTTCAAGTAGAGTATTGGGATATTTTAGGTAGGAAAAAGATTGTCCGCGTAAAGTCAACAGGATAGATTGTCATGTCCGATGAAGAAAAGGGGCTAGCCTGATAAAATGATGAGCTCTATGAGTGCTGAGGACTTTGTATTCTAAACTTATTTTGCTATTTTATTTCAATGCGGAACTTTTTGATTTTCTTTGGAAGTTTGATTTCTAATATTCCATGTTTAAACCTTGCTTGGGCTCTTTTCGGATCAACTTTGCTTGGCAGTTTTATAAGTTTTTTAAACTTGTGAAATTCGACTTCATGTTGGACTGTGCCCCATCGATTAAATTTTATACTTCTTTTCATGTCAGCTTGAATTTCCAGGGTATCTGTAGTTGCATTTATTTTTATGGCATCCTTATCTACGCATGGTAGGTCCACTGTTACGACAATATAGTCTTCAGTTTCTTGGATATCTACAAGTGGTTCTAGGCATTTTTCTCTTAGATCAAACATGGGTCTTTCTGTTTCGAAGGTTTCAAAAATTTCTTCAAATGTATCTCTAATTCTCTGTCTTACGTCTTCGAAAATATCATATATTCTTTCAAAGATGTCTTTTCTTCTTTCTTTCTCCCCCACTTTACTCACCCCTGGTTAAACATACATCATTGGCGGAATACCATGTTCCTGCGATTTACCCATTCGAGCCATTGTTTGTGAAGTTGTTCTCATGAGGTCTCTTAACCTTATTCTAAGTTCCTCCGCTCTTTCTAAGAGCGGCTTAATATCTAGGTCTACATCTAATATTTTTGATAATATTGTTACTACAGATGCAGCGGCTCCTGGATCAGGGTAACGGGCAAAAGCTTGGGCGGATAGAAGCAAAGCATTTACGTCACTATTGTAACATTCCATAAATATCGCTGCGTAGGGACCTACCATCATTCCCTCTTCTAATTTCTTAATTTGAAGTTGTTCAACTATTTTTTCCGCTTTTTCACCGCAAACAGCCGCGAAGACTTCTGGAGTTTCGAGGTCCATTCTGTTCGGTACAGGTAGGCCGCCTATCATTAGGATTATGTCAGCCTTGTTTTCCTTAGCCCAATTAACTATTTTGGCTGAAAGTGGAAACATAGCTGCAGGTGGAATGGGTATTTCGGATAGAATCAGAAATATTTTATCGTGACTATAGATTCTAACTGGGAAAGATGGTTTTCCTTTGTGGAGGATTATTAACGGTGGAAAAAGCGGGGAGCGAAAATATCCTACCTCTTCCATTTTCAAGGTTTCTACCAAAAACATACTTGCGATTGTTCCAACTAGACCAACTTCTGGAAATCCAAGTATAATCTTAGAGTTTTCAGCGTTTATTGTTTTTTTCTGTATAATATCTATTACGTTTTTTCCCTCCATATTTTACACCATTTAGATTGATATTTCACTATTTTATTCTTAGTTTTTAAGGCTTAAAACTTTACCTCAATTTTTAATAGTGTATGGACG
>JAGGSW010000068.1 GCA_021158895.1 Candidatus Odinarchaeota archaeon
TAGTTATATCAGGGCAAAGTTATATTGATAAATGGCTATAAAAGTTTATTTATTTTCACCGTGTTTTTGAAAGCCAGGCACCAAATTTCTCTAGTGACTTTCTTCTGTGTGATATTTTGTTTTTGTTTTCTGGTCCCATCTCGGCGTACGTTTTTCCTCCTCCCTCCGCTGGTATAAATATTGGATCAAAACCCCAGCCCTTATCTCCTCTTGCTTCATATGCGATGCTTCCCTTAACTTTACCAATAAATGTGATTGGTTCGGATGTTGGTTCGCAATATGCTATAACGCTTATAAAAAAGGCTTCTCTGTTTGGCTCTTTCTCTAATAATTTTAGAATGCCCTGGTTTCCAAGTGTTTTGTAAACGTATGATGAGTATGGTCCAGGGAAACCATTTAGAGCTTGTATGAACAGTCCTGCGTCCTCTACGAAAATAGCTTTTTTAGTTTTCTCGGCAACCCATTTTGCGGTGAAAGAAGCTATTTCTTCTAGGTTTTCAGCCTGTATTTCCGGATATTCTCCTTTTAACCATTCAACATTTACATTAAAGCTTTTGAGGATTGCTTTTGCTTCTAAATATTTGTTTTTGTTACTTGTAGCAAAAAATATTTTTTTCATTTCTCTCTTCGCTCCTCTACATATCTTCCTCTGAGGCGGATTTCCTTTATTTGTTGTAAGACTTTGTCTGTATAGTCTTTCATGACTCTTCGATATCCTTTGATTATCCATTCGAAGTATTTTTTGGCCATTTGATGATGGGTGCTTTCTAATGCTCTTTCCATTAAGTGCAGGTCGACTGCACGATCTTCTAAGCTGTTTGAGCGTGATGATAATCCGAAGTCGACAAAGACTATTTGATTACTATCAGTGAGTATGATGTTGGATGTGGTTAGATCTCCATGAATAATACCTGTTTTATGCATTTTTCCTATGTTTTCTCCAATTTTTATGCAGATTTCTTTCCTTTTTTCTATTGGTAGACTGTCTAAAACTTCTTTTAATGTTTTTCCTTTAACATCTTCCATTAGGATCGAGGATTCTGCTAAATTTACCATAAAAATAATTGGTGTAGGTATGCCTCTTTTGCGAGCTTCAGATATCATTCTTGCTTCATGTTTAGTTCTATGTGCTCGGATAGTTTCATCTAGTTCTTTAATGCGATATTTTTTAGGTATTCTCCACTTTCTTATGACCTCAAACTCGTACCACTTTTCTCTAAAGAGCCAAGCTTCTGCGCCCTTTTTAATCAATGCCATGACTATCCCTTTCATAGGTTATTTAAAATGTTAATATTACGTTAACATTAAATTACGTTCAAAGATTAATCTAAAAATAGAATTTACTAGGAAAAGTTTTGTGAGTTACTCTTTTCTTTTATATTCTGTGTATCCGCATTTACCACATGAGTATCTATCTTTATGTTCTGCTAGAAAGACTCCGGGACCGCATCTCGGACAAAATCTTCGTTTTCTAACTATTTTTCCTTCCTGTATTTCATAGTATGTTCTGACCATTGCCTTGGGTGCTTTTTTTGCCATTCAACCACCTCTACCATATTTTGAGATTTAATTCGATTTTAAGTAGTTCATCTTTATCTTGAATTATAACTTCATTGGTAAATTCGAGTTCAGGTTTTTGAGACCCGTTATTAAATAATTTGAATTTGTTTAAACTACGTTATTTTTCTTCTTTCTTTTCCTCTGTTTCCAATTTATTTCTTTCTATGATATGTTTGGGTTCAATGGCTAATGCTTTTTCTTTGCTCTCATATATTCTTGCCTCGCCTTTTGTTTCGGGTTTTCCAGTCTCTGAATATAGATGTTCAATGTATACGCAATCTATGTCTTTGCTTAGGATTGCCGCTAGTTTTTTGCGTATGTCTGTTCTTTTCGGCGTACCTTGTCCAGGATGAATTATAACAAATTCTATTTCCTTTCTTTCTAATAGGGGATTTTCTTCTTCAGAGATTATTTTTATTTCGAAGGACACTCTTTGATCCCTCCATTTCAAGTAAAATCTTCCTTATTTTTTCTTTTGTTTTTTGATCGGATTTCACTACCACCACACCTTCATGTGGCTGCCCGTAGATGACGATAGATCCTTCAGGTGCGAGATATATTGCAGGAAGAGCTAATAAGTCTTCTTCTCCATCTACTAATATTGTAACTTCTTTTCTCTTTAACATCGCTTCCTCTACCGCGTTCCAAGCATCAAAGGTTATGGTACCTGGTGGATTGATAACCTTGATCAACGTTTCTTTGTCGGTGTAATCAATTTTTACGTTACTTTCTTTTCTCATAGTTTTTTGGTCTATTATGGCTATCGATAAGGGAATGTGATATTTTTTTGCCGAATATGTAACTATATCTCCCACTGTAATAATTTTAGGAGGGCAAAGTTCTTCAATGATTTCTTTAATAATTTTGAATGCGATGTTTGGTGGACCTTTAATGAGTTGCCCTAAGGGTTTTTTAAGTTTGTTACGTAGATGTTCGGGTAATTTGAAAACTAGTTGCAATGTTATCTACCTAGCGTACTCTAAATGCATATCTTCCAGGTTGGGTGATTTGTAATTTCTTTGCAATTTCAGATTTTTGAGGATCAATTATAATAATAAGTCCAGCAAAATCATCGGAAAGAGTATGAGTTTTACAATACGGACATATGCTTTGATTTGTAACTATTCTATGACAATTTCTACACGCCTTTTCTTTCACCTTTCTTTTCCTCCTTCTCCGCCTCTATTCTTTTAACTTCTTCTTTTATCCATTCTATTTTTCCTAGGAACGGTTGTCTCATTGTTAAGCCTAATTTTCCGCTTCTTGACCCTCCTTTTAAACTAACAGCAACTATTCTTGCCCTTACACGGTCGTTTTCAGATATTACTTTGCCCGTTTCTCTCCCTATTAGTGCAGATCTTTTTGAATCATACGTGATAAAGTCATCAGTTATTTGGCTAACATGGCACAATCCATCAAGAGGCCCTAATCGAACGAAAACGCCAAAGTTAAGTACTTCTATCACCTCTCCTTCAACAACTTCCTGCAACATTGGTTGAAAGGCTAAAACTGTGAATATCACATCATGATATGTGGCACCATCTCCCGGTATAATTCTTCCTAAACCAATACTTTCGACGTTTATCACCGCTATGATATATCCTAGTTTTGGGTCTATGGTTCCTTCAAGTTCTTTTCTAAGAACTTCTAAGGCAGCATCCTCAATAGGTTCGACGAGCTTATTGGGTGGAATTCGCACAACATCTTCAACTTTAACCAATTTGTACATTGCTGATACAGTCCCCCACATTACGAGTATTTAATTGTGAGCATAAAAGTGATAAATTAAGATGCCTTGAAGGAGAGTTTAAGATTGGTTTTGATGTAATTTATCAAGTCTTATATGTATTTCGTATTGCACACATGCTTTCTAGGACTATGGGATTTCCCCTTCAATAGCCAAGTGCGACATTTGCCTAAGAAATATAACCGGTGACCCTACTTCTCTAATTTTTCTTCTTAACTCGTTATCACAAGTGCAAATTATATAATCTTTCTTTTTTGCTAATTGCACTAATAACTGATCGGTACTTTCACCTATTTTAGGCCTTAGAGGTATTATTTTAAATTCCTTAGCTAATTCTAATGCAAACTTAGCAATACGCTGCACTTTAGGATTTGAGCTGTTAAGTAATTTTTTAAGTTCATCGATAACTCCTTCAGGAACTACAATCTCGTATTTTAACTCCAATAGTTTATCTAATTCAGCTGTAATGTTTATGTTTAGTTGAACTGGTAGCATTAACATGTTTGTATCCAATACAACCTTTAGAACGTTTTTCTTTTTCATTTTTATCATTTTATTACTCCGTGTCCTATGAGCCTCCATCTTCCACCTATGTTTCTGCTAATAGCTACTCTTTCCCCTTCTTCAGCACACACAGGTCTTCTTAGTTGGATTTCAGCTTCATCTTTCACAGCTTCTGTGACAATACCTACCGTTACGGCCGTGCCTACGTTTAACATGAGAGTTTCATTCTTTTTTATTTCTTCGACCTTTTTTAGATCCTCAGTACCCACTGCTCTTTCCATGAGATAAACCTCGATGCGTAGTACGTCGTGTACCGGTGGTAGTGTGTCAGGTTTACCGGCAATATTTCCAACTAGTCCGTCAGCCTTCGTCAAGGAGGGGTCAAGTTTTGTTCCAACACCAATTAAGCCTCCTGGGCCAGCCTCCTTTAATGGCACATAGGGGCCAGCTCTTAGACTTGTAACTTCAGTAAAGAGTGGTTCGTATTCTATTTTTCTGAGCTTTTTAACTGGCAGTCCTGGCCGTATTTCGATTTCATCTCCAATTTTGAGCTTGCCTTGTATTATTGCTCCTCCAAGTACTCCGCCTTTTAGATCATCAGGTCTTGTTCCAGGTTTATTTATATCAAAGGATCTGGCGATGTAAAATCTGGTTGGTTTAGTTGGGTCTCTTTTTGGCGTAGGGATAATTTCTTCTATTGCTTGAATAAGTGGATGTAGATTTACTTTGTGAATAGCGGAAATCGGTATTATAGGCGCATTCTCAGCTATTGTTCCTTCAACAAATTTTTTTATTTGATTATAGTTTTCTAATGCTTTTTCTTTTGACACTAATTCCACTTTATTTTGCACAATAATTATGTTTTTCACGCCGATTATTTGAAGTGCAGCAAAATGTTCTCGTGTTTGAGGTTGTGGACATGGTTCATTAGCGGCAATAACTAGAATTGCACCATCCATTAGCGCTGCGCCGGAAAGCATGGTTGCCATTAGTATTTCATGACCAGGACTATCGACGAAGGAAACTCTTCGTAATACTTGTAGTTTAGATCCACAATACGGGCAGGTATCTCCTCCGGCTAAGTAGGTGGTCGTAAAGCATTTTGGAGGAGGACATTTTGGGCATTTTCTAATTGTTGTGTCAGCATAACCTAATTTGATCGAAATTCCTCTTCTAATTTCTTCGCTATGTCTATCTGTCCATTGACCAGATAAAGCTTCAACCAGAGTAGTTTTACCATGATCTACATGACCAACAGTCCCAATATTAACTTCACATTGAACCATTTCATCTTTTAATATCATTTTCATCCTCCTAAGTTTAATAGAAGAAAGATTCAATCAGAGGGCTTAACAAGTTTAATTATCAGGTTTAATATTATAGCCAATTGTTAATATTATATGAACTTCCATTCCGATTAGAGTTCATTTCTTTAAGAATTTTTCTGTTTCAGATGGAGATACGTATCAATTATACAC
>JAGGSW010000048.1 GCA_021158895.1 Candidatus Odinarchaeota archaeon
GTCTAAGTGTGAACAATAAGGTAAAAACTCTTTTAAGCGACTTTACAGGATCTCTATTGTTGTATTTCGTTAAAACTTTGGATTTTAAGCGACTTAAGTGACTAACAAAGAATACAAAGGAATACATTGTACTACAAAATAATGCGCAAAAATATATTGATTTTTTAGAAAAACGTTATGAGGTATATCACTACACTAAGACTCTCGTGAGTTACTTAAATTACGTTGTTAAAATAAAGGGTGCGTTAAATGACCAACAACCGCACAATACCATCTGAAATCTTTTCCTTCTTTTCTATCGCAAAAAGCAACTCGTTGCTCGTAAAAGGCGCTCCTGGAACAGGTAAAACAATATTTTCCCTGCAATGTATTAATGAACTTAAAGAAAAAACCTCAGGAATATATTTTTCAACCAGAGTAGACGCTAAATCCTTATACGAACATTTTCCATGGATAAAGGAACAAATTCCACCAGAACGAGTAATAGATGCAACCAGAAGTATCGCACCTAAGGAAAGGGATCTCGCATATGTCATCAATTATTCTTCACTACCCGATTTTCTTAAAGGCCTCTACTCAATAGTACATAAAATATCACAGCAACAAACACCCCTAATAATCGTAGATAGTATTGATGCACTTGCTGCAAACGTTAAAATGCCTATTGAAGAAACATGTTCACGGCTCGTAAACTTCGCTGAAAGCATGAACTCCCAAATGATAATTGTAACTGAAAGATACGATACTTCCGCCATTGATTACATAGTTGACGGTATAATCAAGCTTGAGAGAAGATTTATTGAAAACAGGCTTCTAAGAAGAATGAGAATAGAAAAGTTAAGGGGCACAGAAATACGTAATCCTACATATTATTTCACCCTGCAAAACGGAAAATTCCAATACTTCAAAAAACTTCCAACCTACTATCTAATAGATGGTTCCTACGAATATGCTCATCATCCACCGATAAAAGATAGTGAAGATACAAAGTTTTTCGATAGCGGTAAGTTTAGTTTTGGCACTGAAGCTATGGATGAAGTTTTTGGTGGAGTTAGAAGAGGAAGTCTTATACTTTTTGAGGTAGATGATAAAATGACGATGGAAGACGTCATTACAGTGACTTTTTCTATCGTAGAGAATTTTCTCACACAAAAACGCTATGTATTAATGTCACCTAGCGAACATCTGCATCCTGACTTCCTTTTCAAATTGCTCAATAAACTTGTAGGTGAGGAGGTAACCTCAAAATATTTCAAATACCTTGACAAAATACTACAATACGTTGAACAAGGCAACGATATCATAAAGACGCAACGTAAAAGAATTTTAAAATGTCTCACCGATGCAATTAACAAACTCAAGGTAGAACATGGAAACCCCTTATCCCTAGTATATCTGTTCATAGATACCTTGGAATCAATTGCTGATGTTAACGGTGTTTTCAGAGTTTTATCAAGCATTGCTGCAAAGACAAAGAGAGATGATGATCTTTGCATTGCATTAAAATTGGTAAGCGGTAGGAAGGGAGACGAATACTACAGGAAGATTGCAGATGTTGTCATTAAACTGTTTACTCTCAACGGTATTACCTTCCTATATGGAATTAAGCCTGCTACAAAACTCTACAACGTAAACGTTGACCTAACACTCCCACATCCCAAATTAATACTAATACCAGTAGTATAACATCTTAAACATTGCAGAACAGTTATTGAGTAATTTTCCTCAACACTTTTCCGTTCAATGTACCTTTGTGCTTTCCCTTCTCAACAGTTATTTTACCATTTACAATTACATACTCTATCCCTACAGGATAACTGTAAGGATTTTCAAATGTTGCCGTATCTCTGATTCTTTGAGGATCAAATATCACAATGTCAGCGTAAGCTCCTTCTTTAATTACACCTCTACCCGGTATACCTAGTTTTTTCGCTGCCATAGATGTCATCTTTTTAATAGCTTCTTCCAATGCTAACACGCCTTTTTCCCTTACATATACCCCTAAAACTCTCGGAAATGCTCCAAACCCCCTTGGATGAGTTAACCCTATCCTAGAGATATCAGAGAGGGATAACACCTCACTATCTGTACATATCATCGATAATGGATGTTTCATAACCGTAATAACATCTTCTTCGCTCATTTCATGGATAATAACCTGTGCATTCTTATTTCTAAGAATTAATTCAAAAAACACGTCATACGGATCCTTTCCCATACTTTTCGCTATTTCCTCTAAACTTTTACCTTCTAATTCCTTATCACTATCTAAATACACCGGAACAATTCTATCCCAGCCGCTATCTGTTATACAATTATCCACTATGTTTATGGAATTTTCTAACTCGTATCTAATTCTCTCCCTAATGTCATGATTTTGTAGCCTTTCTTCAAGTCTTTCTCTCCCACCTTCAAGAACCCATGGAGGTAACAACGCTTCTAAAGATGTGTGACTAGCCGTGTAGGGATATACATCAAAATTTACATTTAACCCGTTTTTACGTGCTTCTTCAATCATTTTAATTGTTTCCCTGACTTTACCCCAGTTAACTACACCAGCCGCCTTATGATGAGAAATCTCAACAGAAATACTCGCTCTTTTCCCTATTTCTATGGCTTCCCTAACCGCTTCAATGAGGGTTCTCCCTTCCCCTCTAATATGTGAAGCATATATACCGCCACACTGTGAAACAACCTTACATACCTCAACTATTTCATCGGTGTCAGCATAGCAACCTGGAACATATATAAGGCCAGTAGACAAACCAAATGCTCCATCTGACATTGCTTGCTCCGTTAAAACCTTCATTTCATCTAATTCATCCTTTGTAGGCCTTCTATTTTCATAATCCATCACACATGCCCTAATAGTTCCAAACCCTACAAGAGGAACCACATTAACCGAAGTTCCGTTCTCTTCAATTCTCTTAAGATATTCTTTCATCGTTCTCCACGTTAAATTTAAGCCATATTTTTCCAATTCTCTTTTTAGCTCTTTTTCAGCTGGTTCCCTAACTGGGGCTGGTGAAAAACCACAGTTACCTATCACCTCAGTTGTTATACCCTGCATTATTTTACTTTCAGCCTTCGGATTCACTAATATTGATAGATCTGAGTGAGAGTGAATATCGATAAATCCAGGGCAAACAACTAACTCCTTCGCATCAATAACGATATCTCCCTTAGAAATAGGAATTCCACCAATCTTAACTATTCTTTCTCCGCCAATTCCAACATCTGCTTTAAATCTTGGGGTTCCTGTACCGTCTACCACCCAACTATCCTTGATAACAATATCATACAACACTTAAACCCTCTACCTTTAGGTAAACAACTTTCCTGCTTATCATTAATTCTTGACGGGAAAGCAGACAATTATATTTCTGACGCCATGAAATAACTATCAAATTCTAGCAGGTTAAAGAAAAGCTTCAATATGAAATTCAAGTATATATCACTTATCTTTCCAGTACTTTGGTTCCTTTAATATTGGAAGTTCTAAGTGCGATGGAAAGTCTTTGTTGTGATAAATTTTCTGTCTTGCAATTACGTTTTCCGTGTCTGTCCCTATGTCGTTTCCAGTATTTTGGTTCTTAAGAAAGTAGGGAAACGCACTACTTGAAATTTCAAGTCTTATTCTATGTCCTTTTTTAAATTGAATAGCAATATTGTTCATTTCGATATTATACTCGTAGATTTCCCCCGGCTTAATAAGTTTCATTTCCCGGTAAGATTCCCTAAACCTCGCCCTTACGATACCTATAGAGAGGAATATAGCCATATCATTAGGATAAACATCAACAAGCTTAGCAACAAAATCGGTATCTACTGCAGAGGAAGAAGCATAAAGCTTTACACGAGGTTGTCCCACGACATTTATGTCTTCTTCAAGAGGAGGAGTGGAATACACGAGTACATCGTCTCTCCTCTCAACAACACGCTGATCAAGTATCACATTTTCCTCGGTTCCTAAAGGGAATGGAACAGGATTATCTGGATCATAAGTATATTGATCATAAGGTTCGTCTTTAGGCGGATTGGGGTCAAGCTGTCCGTCTCCAAGCAAGCTGTTTGCCCTACCTCCGCTATGCAGGTAGTATTTTATGTACGTGGTTCCTTCAGGGGGCCATTGATTAGCCACACACCACTCATTGGCTCCCATCAAAAAATATTTAACTGGGGGCTCGTTCATAATACCAGTATCCTTGCCTTTAAGCCAATAGTCAAACCATTTCAAAAGAATCTCTTTTAAATCAATTTTTGCTTTTTCACCAAAATCCACTTCACCATATGAGGTAGTGATTTCACAGTGGGGCCACGGACCGATAAAAAGCTTATGATGCGTTCCCGGAGGTAATTTCTTACCTTTTTCCGTAACACCTACAAAATTTCTTATAGTGCCATCGATATCAGATGTCGAATACCAGCCGCCGATGTTTAGAGAAGGCACAGCTACCTTATCGTGCTGTTTTTCATAACTTAGCTTTTCCCAGTATTCGTCGTAGCAAGGATGTTTAAAGTAGTCTTTCCACCATGGAAAATTAAAGCCCAAATATTCATCCAATTTGATCAAGGGAAGATGTCGATATACTTTGCTCCAATTAATTTTCTTAATAAGATTCTCTCTAGAAGTTTTGCCAGCTGTGTGTAAACACCATTCTAGCCATCCTTGAACTACTCCTCCACGCATGAATCCTCCATTAAAATAGTCATCGGAAGTAGCATCTCGAGGAGCAATGCATTTCAAGTGTTTGTTACCTGAAATTGCAGCAGACCAGCAAAGACAACCTGGATAGGAGCATCCAAACATCCCCACGTTCCCATTGGACCAACTCTGTTTTGCACACCACTCCACTGTATCATAACCATCATCAAAATCATATTCCTCAATGTAAAATTCTCCTTCCGAATCGTATCTGCCTCTGCAATCCTGGATAACCACAACATATCCACGCGAAACAAAATAGGTAATAAACTCTCCCCATTCCTCATTTGAGAGATCCATTTTATGTTTACCATAATAGGTGCGGATCAAAATAACAGGATATTTCCCTTCCTTGTCAGGCATATATACGTCAGCAGAAAGTCTTACGCCATCTCTCATTGGAACCCAAACATTATACTTCGCTTTTACACCATACTTAGGTTTTGTAAGGTTTTCCCTACAAGACATCTTATATACCTCCATCTCTTACCCAAAAATACTAAAATATTAAATTTCATTTTTCCATGTTAAAATTTTTTACACATCGTTTCTTAAAAGGTTTTTCAAGCAAAGTATACATAT
>JAGGSW010000162.1 GCA_021158895.1 Candidatus Odinarchaeota archaeon
ACCATATCCCCTCACATGCCTTCTATTAGATTCATACATAGGAGACGCTCACTGAAGTAAGAGAAAACTGGCTCAATACCTATATCATATTTTGCTGCTTCCATTGTAACGTGACTTATGAGAATTCTCACAGCTAATTCGTGAGAATATTCTGTTCTTAAGGGTTTACTATGATATTTTCTATAACATGCCTCAGGATATACCCCACATAAGGTTGCTGTGTCCGTGGCTGTAATGCATAAGAAGCCGTTTTTGGCTCTTAAGACTTTAAATGCTGCATCCAAAAATTGTACAGGTGAACCATACGGATCTATATCTATAACATCAAATCGTGAACCATGTGCAGAGAGCCTACACATTAACGAAGAGGCTTCCTCATTATAAGCTTCTACTTTACTTTCTACGCGATTAATTTTTATGTTTTTGTTCATTAAAGAGAAAGCTACGGGATTCCAGTCGTTTATTACAACTTTTTCGATTCCCTCAACATCTTTAGCATATCTTATACCGCGAACTCCACATCCAGAAAGCGGTTCACAAATCATTAGTTTTTTATTGTTGGTTTTTTGAAACACTTGTATTGCTGCAACTGAAATGTCCCTATTGAGCATGTTGACAGGTTTCATTGCTGGATATGAAAATCTAACGCCTTTCTTCCTGATCTGCTTAAAAAATTGCGGTATTTCAGTCTCTCTGAATGCTTCTACGGCTTTTGCAAAATTTTTAACTACCATTTCACGAATTGTATGACACCATTCATAGGCTGGGCATTCATCGGTACATTTAAACAATAATCACTCCTCCACGTTTTCAGAGCGCACATACTTAATCAATGTTATCAAATCTATTAATATGCTAGAATAAAGGATCCTTTAAAGTCTATGTAAGGGAGAAGATAACAATATGAAAGTACTAGGCCTTGATGAAGCAGGTAGGGGGCCAGTAATAGGACCAATGGTTATTGCAGGTGTATTAATTAGTCAAGAAAATATTACCTATGTTAGCAGTCTCGGCGTTAGAGATTCTAAGCTTTTATCACCAAATATGCGAGAGAAACTTGTAGATAAAATTAGACAGATTGCAGATGAAATTAAAATAGTGGAAATTAGTCCCAAGGAGATAGATGAAAGATTCTCTCTACGCAAAACGTTAAACGTGTTAGAAGCAGAAAATATGGCTAAAATAATTGCATGTTTAAAGCCTAACGTTGTCTACGTAGATGCTGCCGATATTAAAGCAAATAGGTTTACTAGGACTATTAAATCCTTCTTACCACATTCAATGAAAAAAATAACTATTATTTCTGAGCATAAAGCCGATAGGACTTACCCTGTCGTTTCTGCAGCATCTATTATAGCTAAGGTTAGAAGAGATGAACTGATTAGCCGACTTAAGGAAATTTATGGTGATTTTGGCAGTGGTTATCCCTCAGATAAGAAAACTATTCAATTTTTAGAAAACTATGTTAAACGATATCATAAACTGCCAGATTGCGTCCGAAAAACATGGCTAACTGCAAGGAAAATATATGAGAAATACGTTTTACAGCGAAAACTATTGTAGGTTAATTAATAATTTGTCTTTTTATAATTGTATTAAGTAGTTCTTCCGGTTCTTCCATTCTTTTTAGCTCACTGGTTTTTAGTATAGGCACTCCATCAATATTAGGTGAAACACGCTTTCCTTCTAAAACGAAGACCGCATATTTTCGTATTATTTGGGATATGCTCTTAACGACCTTTATTCTTTTTCTTATACCTCTTTCACCAGGATATCCTACCCCGGTTAGTATAACGATTTTAGCTTCCGGAGTTTTTGCGACAACGTCAAATGGTGTTCTAAATGTTGGTATAACCCCAAAACCTAATTCTGATAATAGTTCACATACAATTTCTTTTAGTTCGTTTTCAATACTTTCATTTTCTAGGGATTCAACATCTTCAATTTTCCACGCAAAGATATTAATGGGTTGTGTTAACTTTGTATCTAATAGGTTTTCCAATTTATGCGCAGTTTCAACAGTTGCATCCATACTACCTCTCTCATATTCATAAATAGTTTTTCTGGACACCCCCACCATTTCAGCCAATAATCCAAGTGATAGGTTCTTTCTGATTCTTTCTGACCTTAAGGCTTTGCTATCTATTTTTACGAAGAATCCGCCTCTTTTAGCAATAACTATCGGAAACTTGCCCTCAATTAGGGCATAAATAAGGGAATTAATATTAATCACTGGTATACCATATCTTTCATAAACCACTCCGTCTTCCAACGCCGTATGACCGCTCTTCTCTCCAACAACTAACGGAGAAGCGGAGAATATAAGAGAAAGAAGTTTTAACTCTTTAGCATGTTCCTGTTGTAAGCTATCTACGTTGTATAGGACTTTAACGAAAAGAAGAATTTCATTTTTCCTGGCAACAAGGTCGAAACATGTAGATTTTACTTTACAATACATGGAAATAGCAAAACCAGCTTCCTTAAATGTTCTTTTTACATTTTCTAACAATATTAGTCGCTCTGGGAGCATGGAAATAGCCTCTTGACTTCTAAGAAATAGATAAGTAACTGACTTAAAAATTAATCGGATATCAACTATATGCTAATAGCCTCTAAGAAACCTTTTAGCATCACTGAGATCTTTCTTAGAAATACCGAAACCAATTGTAATAATCGTCTTAAATCTTCTTCGCAACTCAACAACATGAGGCCAATAAATGTACGGAGGTAAATCAACATCTTTGTATTCAGAGAATGCAGCATTCGTATTTTTTAAAAGCTTGTGAATTACAAAGGACTCCAGTTTACCGCCACCTATGGTAAATACTCCCTTTCCTAAATCTAATCTACGGATAAGAACAATAGGAAGTCTAACCAATTTGTGTAATTCTTTAGGAATAAAAGAAGCTAAAAAGTTTAATTCTTCCTTATCTATAAGGAAATTACTGCCATCCCTAGATATTACATATGGTTCTTCCTCTTCCAAGAGGTTGGATAGAGGTTTAGTTTTCTTAGGTAGATGATCATTAATTCTCTCTATTTCATATTTCCATAGAACTCTTAGGAACTTATCTTCACCCATTTGCGTTGGCCTCCCTTCAACAAAGTTTTTCAACGAATCACTACCTGTATATTACATTTCAGTACGGGGTAATACAAGGAAATGTAGAATGCTTATAGGGGTCTTACGGTTTATACTGCATAACGAGGAATGCATGCGCTTTGTCAAATGGTTCTAAGTGAACAACGTCTTTTATTTCGAAGTTCCTTTTTTCTAGTGTTTCTATTTCCTTTTTATATACTTCTGATGGCTCTGCTGTAACGTCGACACTTCGAGCTTTAATTGCCAATAGAGCCCAGCCGTTAGGCTTTAAAAAGAACTCAGCATTATCTGCTAATATTTTTGCTTGTTCGGGCTGAGCAACGTCTTGGTAGATAACATCAACTTGTGGCACTAGCATTCTATATTTCCAAGGGAACCGTGCATCTTCAAGCAAGGGTATCATATTTCTGCGGTGTTCTGCTACACCTACCAGTTCTCTTAGAACTCGTGGCGAGAACTCTACACAAAAGACCATCCCATTGGATCCAACGATATCACTACAGTGAGAACTTGTTGACCCAGTAGCAGCTCCCAGATATAAGATGCGGTCTCCTGTCCTTATTGGGATAACTTTTATTCCCTTAAGTATTGCAGCTGCTAGCTTTGATCGGTAGGGATCCCATAAGCGGTATTCCTCTCCCTCATATTTTATTAAACGTTCACCATATACTGTGTGACCAGGAGCTAGATTTTTTGTTGCTAGTTTCCTTTCTCCCGTATCCTTAAAAACTGCCCAGTAAATGTTTTCAAATTTTTCGTGAGATTCTACCTTAACGCTCATGTTATTTTCCCTTCTTTTTCCTTTTCTCCTTTTTCTTTTTGCGTATTTTTATTTTTTTAACTTTTTCTGGTTTTTTTCTCTTCGGGGGCTTTGGGTATTTCTTCTTTATTTCTTCGATTCGCTTTTCAAGTTCTGCTTTTAGTTCATCCGCCATGTATTCTCCGGAAAAAGCATCGATTCTTGCAGCTATCGCCAGTTTTCCAGCAACTGCACGAGCTATTTTCCCGCGTTGCCATCTAGGGGAGCCATGAATAGCGGGGTATTGAAAGAGAACTCCATGTTTTGGTGGTCGTGCACCTGTTCGCAATGCGCGAAAAAGGGCTTTTTCTGCGCCGAGTACTTGAATAGTTGATGCCGGCATTCTAGCTAATTCTTCCAGTGATCCTGCTAAGCTAATTAGCCTTGCTCCTAATAGGGATCCTACTAGTCCTCTTATGTTTGGTGCTGTTTCTTTCATGGATTCATCAATATATTCTTCTAGCTCTTTTCGTAATTGATATAGCTTTAATGTTATGCTTGCGAACTTTTGTAAAGGTTCTATGTCCTCTTCTGCTATGTTCGCACCCATAGAGGTTTTTGCTGACTCTTCTAGCTCTTTGACCCTTTCTGGTGGGAATCCCGTTTTTTGTAGATTTTCCCGTGTATAGTTTTTTCTTAGACCTAATTCTTTAACTAATCTTATGTATGTTCGATGTTCGTCTATTAATTTATTTAATTCTGGAAAATGTAGTCCGTACCATTCACGTATCCTCGATGCAAAAAGATTTAGTGTCTTATCTATATCATCGATTGTTTCTATTGCTTGAGCTATGAGTTGATCTCTTTTTTCGGCTGCTGTTCTAATTTTCCTTCTTGTTAAATATGTGGCTATTTGATGAGTTAATTGAATGTACTCTTGAAGTGATTTTGCATAATTATATTTTTGAGCTAAGTCTGGGATTTGGGCTCTTATTTGTTGAGCTATTGGACTTGGTTTTTCTACGGTTATTTTAGCCTGATACATTTCTCTTAATGCTTTTGCAAGTGATTCATCTTCCACTACTATTTCTTCAACGTTTTTTACTTTTTGAGCAATTTGTTGAAGTTCAGGTATTATTTCTCCTTGTTGTAGTTTGTATATTTTTTCTGCAACTTCCTCTGAATTTTTCTCAAATAGCTCTTTTTCTATTACATTCCCTTGGTCATCTACTGCCATTATACCTAATATAGTCTCTACTAAGTGTATCTTTTTCAAGCGTCACCCTCCTAGCATCATCGGTTATTCTCAGTTTTTGCTTTCATATTAGGTAGTTAACCAATAATATTTATCATTTTTATTCGTACTTTTAACTCCTTATCAAGTTTTACTATTTAATAAAAATAGACCATAAGGC
>JAGGSW010000110.1 GCA_021158895.1 Candidatus Odinarchaeota archaeon
CCTTTAATATGATCTTCAACAAGTTCATCGGAATATACCCGATGAACTTGTTGAAGATCATATTAAAGGAGTTAAAAATGCTGCTAATATTGGTTGGAAAATTCTTAAGAACAGAGGTTCAGCATTAGACGCCGTTGAAGAAGCAGTGAAAGCTATGGAAGATGACCCCACATTTGATGCTGGTAAGGGGTCTTTTCTAAACGAAGAGGGTTTTGTTGAACTTGACGCAATAATTATGGATGGCGCTACTTTAAATGTGGGCGCGGTTGCAGCTGTAAGAAATATTAAAAATCCTGTAGTTTTAGCTAGGAAGGTTATGGAGCTTACGGAGCATGTTCTCCTTGTAGGTGAAGGCGCCAATAGGTTTGCCAAGAAGATAGGTATGAAAACAGTTGATTTAAGCGAACTCGTTTTGGAGAGAGAAATAGAGCGATGGAAAAAGTTTAAAGAAGGAAAAATAAGCATTGAAAAACTGTTTGAACAAACTCCAAGAGGAACTGTAGGTGCTGTTGCACTTGATAAACATGGAAATTTTGCCGCTGCAACCTCAACAGGTGGCGTTGCTGGTAAAATGGTAGGTCGTGTAGGTGACACACCTATAGTAGGGTGTGGTGCATACGCCGATAATAATTATGGTGCTGTTTCTTCAACAGGCCACGGTGAAAAAATAATGAAAATCGTCCTTGCTAAAGAAGTAATTAATTTTATCGCTCAAGGCTGCAGTGCCCAGGAAGCAGCAGATAAAGGTATCAAATTAATCTGGGAGAGATTAAAAGGTAGAGCCGGCGTAATCGTAATCGATAAAAATGGAAATACTGGTATTTCCTATAATACGCCTAGGATGGCATACGCATACGTAAAAAATGGCAAAGTATATTCTGGAATTTAAACTTTTATTTTAATTGCTTTCATGTAAAGTTTTTATAATTTTAGTGTGCAATTTAGACAAGAGGTTACAATCTTGGTCAATAAAAATCTTGCTGGTAGATGCGGTTTTTATTGTGGTGTTTGTGAGAATTATCGAGCCTATAAAGACTCTGAGAAACTTAGGGAGGAGATAGCTAAGAAACATGGTTGTTCTCCAGACGATGTTAAGTGTGAAGGTTGCCAAGCTGTTGATATTTGCGGTTGGTCTCACGATAAGCAGTGGGGTGCTAACTGTAAAATTTTAAAATGTTTAAACAGTAAGGGGCTAAAGTTTTGCTTTGAATGCGATAAATATGATACGTGTGAACTATTTAGTAGTTTCGCTGAGATCTGCTTGAAATCTGGAATAAATTTAAGGAAGAACCTTCAGATGATTAAGGAGGGTAAAATTAAGCAGTAGCTTTTGGAACAAGATAAGAAGTGGCGTTGCCCAAACTGCGGGAAACCGATCATCGTGTCACCTGACTATAAAACTTGCCATTGGTGTGGATATCAACTTCACGAATAAACTCTAAATTTACTGCTCCGCTTGAATAATGGCCTAAACTTTAAATTTCATATCGTGTGTGCTATTTAAGTCGTTATTAAATGTACTTGTTATTAAATATGATAGTAAAATTAATACTGCAGTTTAAAGTATTATTGATTGAATACTGGTGAAACTGGAGAGAAGATGAGTTTCTGATGTACGTGGAGGAAATTGTTCAGGTTTTAGCTTCCCTTTTTGAGGAAAACAAAGATGTTGCAAAACTTATGTACAAAATATTAGCTAGTGGAAAAGATATGATTAGTTTTGGAGATATTTTATTTTTAGCTGGTAAGGTTGTAAGTGATGAGTCACTGAAGAAAGAGTTAGCTGAGGAAACTGTTTTATCTATGTACTGGTGGAGAATGCTTCTACCTGTTAGAATGAAACATGTTAAATGCCTTTCGTGGGAAAATAGACTGCTTCTTTCAGATATTAATGAAATGTTTGAGATACCTCCATGTATAAGATATGCCTTTGAAGGTCTTTGCATGAGAGGGACTTGGGACTACGAGTACTCTGTTTACCGATATTTTAGTCAAATCAAAGAACCGTACAAAAATTTAATCCTACACATTGTCAACGGGTTAATTGAGAAAACAATCTCCAACTATTATGTAACTGCAACCTCCATAAGAGAGGAATGTAAAAGACAAAAATTTCCCTCTTCGAGAGTTGGGATTTTAATTGCAGAATTAAAAGGTGGAGGCTTCATAAGCCCGCTTGTTTTCACGCCTCTACCTAAAATTCTCAGATTAAAAGAAGAACCGTTATACGAGTTGAACAAGGCTCTATTTGCCCTTAAACTACAGGTATTTAATGTTGATTAAGCTAAGTGCCCAATAGGTATTACTGAATCTATGACTTAAATCAAGTTCATTAACTTAAGAGAAACCACCTTACCATTCTTAGAAACTTAGCCATGCCTACATTTGTATCTAAATCACATAATTTTTATTAGGTTTGCATTTATGGTTGATGACCTTATTACGTTTGGAGGCTTACGACTTGGCCTTAGTGCCTTATAGAACATGTAAATTGTTTGGTGCCATTAGGGTTGTTCTTGGTATTCGTGGATCTGTTGTTTTGATTCATGGTCCTCGAGGATGCGCCTACCATATTAGATATTTGCTGGGTATGCGAGGCCCTTTTTCTGGTGTAATTCTTACTACTCAGATGGATGAGAGAGATGTTATTTTTGGTGCAAGTGAAAAACTGCAAAACGCAATTTTACAAGTTGACAAGGAGTATTCTCCTGAACTTATTGCTGTTTTGACTTCATGTGCAAGTAGTATTATTGGTGAGGATGTTGACTCGGTTATAAGATCCGTTAAAGACGATGTGAAGGCTAAAATTATTTTTGTCCCTGCTGGTGGCTTTGAAGGAGACCATATTGATGGTTATAAAGAAGCATTAAATGTAATTGTTAAGGAGCTTGTTTCCGAACCTGAAAGAAAACTGGAAGACTCAGTTAACTTAGTAGGGTTATATCGTTTTGGCCCTGATGTTAAAGACCTCTTAAACCTCTTATCGAAGTTAGAGGTAAATGTTAATGGGATTTTAACAGTTAACTCTTCTTTAGACGTTCTTCGAAAACTGTCTGAAGCTTCTTTAAACGTTATTATGTGTGAAGCCAGCGGTTTTGAAGCTGCACGTCTCATGGAGAAACTTTACAACATTCCTTTCGTTTACTCAACTCTGCCAATTGGTATTGCATCAACGGAACGCTTTCTGCTTAAAGTCCTTGAAGGTTTAGGTAAAGAACCTAAGCTTCCAGATCCTGTTGAAAAAGAAAAAAGATTAGCAGTTAAAGAGATTGAGAAAGTTGTAGAGCATCTTAAGGGTTTGAGAGTTGCCATTATTAGTGGTTCTACCCGCATTGCCCCTCTTACCGAATTTGTTTGGGAGCTTGGAATGGAGCCTGCTGTCGTCTCGATTGACAGGCTTGGCGAAGTTACATTAGATTTGTTAGATATGGTTGTTAAGGAGCATTCTTTAAGTCCCAAAGTTTTGAAGGAACCTGACTACCGAGAAGTTTTAGATACCCTAAAAGAAGAAAAAGTTGACTTGATTTTGGGAGGACTTTACGAGAGATCTCTCTCCTACGAGCTAAATGTACCTTTATACGATATTATGCATAGCGAAGAGCGAACCATGGGTTTTAAAAATGCCGCACTTCTTGCTCAAAACATACTTTCAAAAATTAAAAATTGGAAAACATGAAAAACCTATGGAGGGTTTTGGATGCAAATACGGCAAATAGCCATCTATGGGAAAGGTGGAATCGGGAAATCTACCATAGCCGCCAATATTTCAGCTGCACTAGCTGAGAAAGGTCTTAGAGTTATGTTGGTGGGGTGTGACCCCAAAAGAGATTCAACAATGACCTTAGTTGGTGGAAAACAGCTACCACCGTTGCTTGAACTTCTAAAAGATAAAAAGAAAATATCATTAGATGACGTGGTTTTTGAGGGTTTTAAGGGCGTTTTATGCGTTGAGGTTGGTGGCCCTGAGCCGGGTATTGGTTGTGCTGGTAGAGGTTTAATTCTCGCTTTTAGAACCCTTGAGAAGCTAGGGGCTTTTGAACAGTCGTTGGATTTTATAATTTATGATGTTCCTGGAGATGTTGTTTGTGGTGGTTTTGCTGTTCCTATGCGTGAAGGTTTTGCAAGAGAAGTTTATATTGTGACTTCTGGAGAATATCTTTCTCTTTACGCTGCAAACAATATTTGTAAAGGAGTTAAACGGATAAATGCTAGGCTTGGCGGAATTATTTGCAATTCTCGAAGAGTTCCACGTGAAAAAGAGATTGTTGAAATGTTTACACGAGCCGTAAAAACCAAGGTAGTTGGTTTTGTTCCTTGGGATCCTATTGTACCAAAATGTGAACTTCAAGGTAAAACTGTAATCGAAGGTGCACCCACTTCGAAGCAGGCTGAAATTTACCGAAGACTGGCTGTTAACATATTAGAAAATAAAGAGCTCGTTGTTCCAAGTCCTTTGCCACATATGGAACTTAGAACTTTTATGAAAAAATTTATGGGAGGTTTCACACATGAATGGAAATAATACGACCTCTTTATCTATGTATGTTCGTGTTCATCCATGTTTTGATGAGAAAGCCCACTTTATTTATGCTCGCATTCATCTACCAGTTGCCCCTAAATGCAATATTCAGTGCAATTATTGTGAACGGGTTGTCGATGAAAATTTTTGTGTAGATAGGCCGGGTGTATCGGCAAAACTAATTTCGCCAAGTGAAGCCGTGAAACTTGTTAAAAGAGCTAAGGACCTTTATCCATCTTTATCTATTGTTGGCATTGCTGGTCCTGGAGAGCCTTTAGCAAACCTTGAAACCTTTGAGACATTAGAAAAAGTTCACGAAGAGTTTCCAGACCTAATAAAATGTGTTGCTACAAACGGCTTACTTTTACCACGTTACGTCCATAAACTCTGGAAGCTTGGTGTTAGAACTTTAACTGTTACCGTTAATTCTATTAAACCTGAAATAGGGCAAAAAATATACTCCTGGATAAAATACAACGGAAAAACATATTTCGGCTTTGAAGCTGCAAAAAGACTTATAAACGCCCAGTTAAAAGGAATTGAAGAAGCTGTGAAAACTGGTTTTGCTGTGAAAGTAAATACCGTCCTTATTCCAGAAATTAATGACACACACGTTGTTGAAGTTGCTAGAGAGGTTGCGCGTAGAGGCGTCTACATTCAAAACATAATCCCTTTAATTC
>JAGGSW010000069.1 GCA_021158895.1 Candidatus Odinarchaeota archaeon
ATATAGCATAGAATAAAGGTATAAACTGCTGCAAAAAACCAGTAGAGAAAAATATAAGAGAAATAAAAGAGAACATGAGAAATAAGGATAATACCAAGCACCCAAATAACTAAAAAACAGAATGCACGGACAAGTGGTTGATAGACGTGTTTTCCGGTTTCCAATAGAAGACCTCCAAACATTAACAACAAATGTATGTCAAGTATTTTAACTTAGAATACAATCTTATAATTTAAGTTTGCAGTTAACCCCACTAGATATATAAGAGGTTTTATCATGGGCACTTCCTTCAAAGAACTTGTTGAGCTTTGTGAAAAACTTGAAAAAACAACGAAAAGAACCACAATGGCCAACTTAATCTCATCATTTCTTAAAGAACTTAAGCCAGACGAAATAGGACCAGCAGTACGCTTAATAATTGGAAGAATATTTCCTGCTTGGAGCCAAGAAACATTAGAAATCTCGTGGAGAACAGTCATAAAAATAATAAAAGATCTAACAGGTGCAAGCAATAAAGACATATCTGAAGCATTTAGTAAAACAGGCGATCCAGGAGATATGGCTAAAATATTAATGGAAAAGGGAAAAAGGGCTAAACAAACAACTCTTCTACAATCGCCTCTTACCATTCTCGATGTTCATAAATATTTTCTCTCCATTGCTAGCACAAAAGGTCCTGGAAGTAAAAAGAAAAAAGAAAGCCTTCTATATGGCTTATTAAGCAGAGCAACGCCTCTAGAAACCAAATATATAGTGAAGGACATTTTAGGAGAAATGAGACATGGGGTTTCAGAAGGTTTGATGGAAGAAGCGATAGCAAAAGCTTCTGGTGCATCTTTAGAACAGGTAAAGAGAGCTTACATGTTTCTAGGAGACCTCGGTGATGTTGCATACATTGCACTAACCAAGGGAGTACAAGGTTTAAAAGAAGTGAAAATGAGACTATTTCATCCAATTAAACCGATGTTAGCACAACCGGTCGAAAATGTCAAAGAAGCACTGAAAGAACACGGCGGAAAGACAGCCTTTGAATACAAATTGGATGGAGCAAGAGTTCAAATTCACTTAAAGAATGGCAAAGTTGCAATATTCAGCCGCAGATTAACAGATGTAACCCAAAGCCTACCAGACGTTGTCAAACTAGTTCTAGAAGAAGTCAAGGCTAACGAAGCTGTTTTAGAAGGAGAAGTGATTGCTGTTGGAGAAGAAAATAAGCCATTGCCATTTCAACATTTAATGAGACGCTTTCACAGAGTAAAAGATGTCGAAAAAATGATTAAAGAAATTCCAGTTCAACTTTACCTTTTCGACGTACTGTATCTCAACGGAAAAATGTTGATAGACGAGCCCTACATGAAAAGGTGGGAATACCTCGAGAAGATCCATGGTAACATCCAGCTGGCACCAAGAATTATTACTGGTGACCCAGAAGAGGCGCAGAATTTTTTTGAAAAAGCTAAAAGCGAGGGCCACGAAGGACTTGTAGCCAAAAAATTAGACAGTAATTATACTCCAGGAATTAGAGGCAAAAAGTGGCTTAAAATAAAGGGAATACTAGACACTTTGGACCTGGTCATAGTGGCTGCAGACTGGGGATATGGTCGCAGACATGAATGGTTGTCAGATTATTATCTGGCTGCAAGAGATGAAAAAACAGGGGAATTTCTTGTTATAGGTAAAACATTTAAAGGACTAACTGATGAGGAGTTTAAAGAAATAACCAAACGCCTTTTAGAACTAAAAATTGCAGAAGCAGGAGGAACTGTTTACGTAAAACCGGAAATAGTTGTTGAAGTTGCCTTTGATGAAATTCAGCAGTCTCCAAAATATAAGTCTGGCTTTGCGTTAAGATTCGCACGAATAACACGTATAAGAGAAGATAAAAGCCCCAATGAAGCGGACACCATTGGAAGAGTGCGTGAAATATATGAGAAACAGTTTAAGGGCAAAGCAAAAATAAATAGTCCCTAACAGAATAGCCTCTCTTGTTTTCTAGGTTACTAAAAAATTTATATTTGACCCGTATTTTATCACACCTATCTTTTAACATCGCTTAACGCCTTCGAGTTTAATAACTGTATCACTATAACGGGTTAGTTAAAATGAATGAAAAAGGGAAATTAGAAGTTTCAATTCCATATAAAAGAGTAATAGTACTTCTAATCATAGGTGTACTCTTCTTAGCAGTAATTTATAACCTATTTAAAAGTCTTAAGGAGTCCTTCCAATTAATATTGAAAATAAACGTCCCAATTTATATCTTGGCGATCGTAGTTTCTGTTTCAGCCTTTCACATGTATGTTGTCTCATGGATATTTCTACTTAGAGCTCTGAATATAAAAATAAAATTAAAAGATATAGTGTCTCTCGTATGGACATCCTATTTTTTTGACGCTATGGTACCGACAGCCTCAGTTTCGGGAGAAGCTGTTAGGGCATATTTAACAGCAAAGAAACATAATGTTAAATGGGGGGATGCAATTAGCAGCGTAGTTGCCCATAGAACAATGGCAATAATATCTTTCACAGCTATGACCGCAGCAAGCTTCATCCCCTTATACTTGATGTACCAATTGTCTATGAGAATACTAATACTCGCTGGTGTTGCAGTATCTCTTTCTCTGATCGGTTTAGTGACTTTATTGTATTTTTCATTGAAACCAGAGGCAATTAATACATTTATGCGAGGTGTCCTAAAAATAGTTGGAAAGATAAGTAAAAAAATAGCAAAAAAATTGGAGGAAGCAGAACCAAAGATCGTAAAGATAGTGTACGAATTTTCTAGTGCCATGAAACTACTCGTAAATCACAAAAAAATCATGTTTCTAACATTTCTAACTTCAGTATTATGGTGGCTTGGAAACGCTTTCACTGGATATGTAATCTTTCTTTCTCTAGGATACAAAATAAGTTTCATCCTGGTTCTTTTCATATTTACATTAACGATACTAGTTAGAATGATTCCAATATTTATCCCAGGATCCATGGGGCTTTTTGAACTGGCAACAATCGCATTATGGTCTGCCGTAGGCGTGTCACCAAGTGTAGCTGCTGCTGTAGCTCTACTGAATAGGAATGTGTGGGTCGTTCAAGTATCGATAGGTTTAGTTGCTGTGATAAGAGAGCTTCGAGGACTACATAAAAATTAAACCTCGTGCTTAAAGGTCCACTGGTCACGTTCAGAAATTATATTTTTTAGCAATGGAACAGATATATGCCTTGGAAGCAAGAGAAAAATTTTAGCTAAATGTTTACAGAATTTTTTCTCAACGGAAGTTCTAGCCCAATCTGCACAATCATGAGAAATAAATTTATTTTCAACGTCTACAATGACTTTATAATCTCTTATCTTAGCTTTAATAAGTTTCTCTGAAATTTTAAGAAATCTAACATCTTTATCGTTAATCCTTCTAGCTCTAGCAATTCTTTTCCAATCAATTAAATGAGACAATAATTCTTCAACGTTTTCTAAATCAACAACCGGAGTGCCAAGCAAAGTTGTTTGCACAGTTTTAACTGATACGGGCTTTTTGCCTTCAATTACATTTAGCATATTAGCTTCAATTTCTGCTTGCCTCTTATTCTGAAGCTTTAAAAGTTTCAATAATTGAAGAGCGTTCAGTGCAGCATATCCGTAAAAATGGTTATTAAACAGCCCATAAAACACTTTAACTTTCCTTGTTATTTCTTCTATTCTCGGCAACCATTCCTTTAACTCCTCCATCCTGTATCTATAATTATACCAGGGTCGTTTTCCTCTTCCATGCCAACGAACATAGCTAAAGTCCGCTGTAACCTCGACAATTGGCGGTAAAAGCGGCTCATCAACAATCACATAAGCAATGTTATATTCACGCAAAATTTTAAACACGTCTGGAACTAGCCAAGATTCGTCTCTAAACTCACATGCAAACATATAATCACTTGGAAGAATCGAAAAAAACCTCTTTAAAATGTGTTCATTTTTTTCCGTCCTTTTAAAACCAGGAGGCAACTGCAACAACAAGGGACCAAGTTTTTCATCATCGTGTAAGGGCTTCATCAGATTTAAAAACCTCTCAAGATCACGTTGAACCTCAAGAGATAAATCCAGCTTCTTTTTATGCGTTATCTCCCTAGGTATTTTTGCCGCAAACTTAAAACCTTCAGGAGCCATTTTCTGCCAGCCTTTGACCAAGTTGGCAGATGGATAACTATAGAATGTAGAATTGATCTCTGTCGTATTAAAAACTGAAGCATAAAAGCTAAACATGCCCTTTTCAGAGGGATAAAAAATACCAACCCATTCCTTATAACTCCAACCACTAGTTCCGATACGAAAATCGATAACCAAACCTAAACCCTCAAAATACAATTCATACTTAATGTGTGGTTAGCGAAGATAAACACAAGCAAATAAGGGCATCATTATTATGGAGCTTAAGTGAAATAATCAATATTTTTCTTTGCAACTTCTTTTATCATTTCCTCTAGTTCGGCTTCAAATTCTTTGCTTGGCTTTATTTCAACCTTTCCGTTATCTGAAATAATTATTTCACCTAAAAACCCTTGAGGCCCCTCAAGTCGAATAACAGTGTTACCATTTCTTGAAATTTTTCCAATGAATACTTCAGGAAATTTATCCAACAATCTTAGAATCGTGGAACCTATTTTAGCGTTCACATATTGCTCAACAGGTTTTATTTCCTCGATTTTCCTTTCTTCCTTTTCCTCAACTTTTGGAGGTTGAACAGGTTCAATAGGGTGTTCAATTTTCTTTACAATTTTTGGTTTATCTTTCTCAAGGTCTACCAGCGATTTGCCTACTGTTTCCCATAATTCTATTTTGTTTATAAGATCTTGATATGTTTCTCTAAACGATGTACCAGTTTCCTTTTCGTCTATAATCACTAGGTTATGGCAATTTTTACCGACGATCATATTTCCGTATTTAAAGCCGTATGTTTTAATGGACTGAGTAACTCTCTCAGCCATCCTACGTGCTATTAGTCCAACATCACGTCCGATAAAAAGATACATACTTCCCGCGTCTTCATCGATAATAAGAACTGTGCGGTCAGAAGAAAGATATGTTGTTGATATCGGAACGGGTCGTGCTTCACCACCATCTATTTCAAGCATTGCAAGGAATTTAGCCATGAAGATCACCTACAATACTATATTAACAAGTGCCTAAAC
>JAGGSW010000138.1 GCA_021158895.1 Candidatus Odinarchaeota archaeon
GTATAACAATATATAAGTTTTTAAATGCTTTATCCGCCATTCGAATTTAATAGTAAAACTTTAATATCTTCATTAGGTACGTGCTAAATGTTAATTAAAAATGGTGAAATTGATGTTGAGCGATGTTGCGCCCTCTTTAGTTTCGTTAAGTCTAAAAGATACTTGTTCTGGGCGGTGCTGTTTCTTTGCCGAAGCTTCTCATCGCTAATAAAAATGAGTTGAGTGAAGTTCTAATTTTTGCCAAGAGATATAGACCAGATATAACTTTGCCTTGGCTTTCAAAATGGATAGATAAAATTGTCGTCGTCAAGGAAAACGGAAAGATAGTGGGCGCCGCTCTTTGCAGTTTTGGAGATGAAACTTTTATCCATTTCGTAACTGCTAATACTTGGGAAAATTTAGTTGAATTAGTGAGATCTCTGTTAGATACTGCCTTTAAAACCGGTTCAACTAAGATCAGAACCTTTATACCCGCTAATCGGATTGATTTACAGATTTCTCTCACTAAACTTGGGTTCGAGTTTGAAGGTAGATTAAGAAAATCGATGCTTGATGCGGATGTTAGGTTTATCGATGTTATTTCTATGTGTAAATGGTCTCCGGCTATACCTGAGATACCTATTCATGCAACCAAGCCACTAGAGTTTTATATAAGACCCTATAAAAATGACGATTACGGTAAAATTTTAGAATTGTCGAAAGATGCTTTTCCCGGTGAAGACCCGTTTGAAGATGCTGAAGTTATTGAAGAGATTTCAAAGGAATCCCCTGAGCTGAATCTAATAGCATTAGATAGCAATAGTAATATTGTGGGCGGAATTTTTGCATGGGAGTGGAGCCCTAGGAATGCTTGGATATATCTTTTAGCGGTACTCCACTCTGCTCAAGGCCATCACATAGGTACATCCCTCCTGAAAAAGTTGGAGGAAAATGCTAAACGCAAAGGTGCCATTCGCCTTCAAGTTGATACTGATGCTGACAATTTTCCTGCTATTCTGTTTTACCTCAAGAATGGGTTTGAATTTGAATTTAGGGAAATAGCCGTACCTAAGCGAAAGGGAAGAAACGTAGATGATGTAATCTTTTCCAAGTCAATTTGAACCCTATTACACTTTTTCCCTCCATTTTTGTAGGGCAATATAAATGTGTAAAATTGTTTAACCAAAAACTTTAAAATTAATGACTGTTTCCTACGAAGTAAAACTTCAGGAGGTGTAGAAATGGGAGGTGAATCTGTTTACAAGGAGAGTGAGTACGAAACGAGAGGTGGAGGTGAAATTTTTCTCGTATGATGTAGGAGAATATTCTGAAAAGGATTTGAGATTTTTAAAGAATATACTTGTGAATGAGATTTTTGGTTTTCTAGTAGAGAAGATACGGAGATTAGAAGTATCGATTTATACTTTTGCCATGGCCAGGTTGAATGAAAGACAGAAACTACTTTTGAAAGAGTTGGCGCAAATTTTAGATCGTAACAGAGAGCTAACAATGACTTCGGCGGGTCGAATTCTTTCTTTAAAACTAAGGTTGCCAGAGTCTACTGTAAAATGGAATCTACGAGAACTTAGAAACATGGGATTGATTATAGCAGGAGACGTAAATAGTAAGGGTACCTCGGTACGTTTAACGGAAGTTGGGCAAATTATTGCGAGAAAACTGCTGAATAATGGCGATGGAGGTAAAGATTACAGTTATAGTCAGGTAATAAGCTTGGTTGAAGGAGATGACGGACATGATAGTTGAAACAGAAACAGAGGGATACATATTGATAGTAACTACAATTGGAGCAGAACACGAAGTTGCAGAGAGATTAAAGAGAATACGGGGTGTCGATGAAGTGAGAATTATCTACGGATCCTGGGATCTCATAGTGAAAGTTAAGGTAAGCGACTTTAGAGAGATTAGCAGTCTAATAAGCAAAATAAGAAGCATACCAGAAATCGAATATACAGAAACCCTAGTATGTACCTAACAATTCTCTACTAAATTTTCTTTATTCACAACTTTGCAACATTGTTGTGACGTTGATTTCCATTAAAAACGTCCTTTAATTAAGATTTTACTGTTTTAAGTCGTTAATTTGCATTAATTGTCTAGAATTGATAGCATGATTCCCGAAGAAATCGGTTGCTACTATAAGTTTTTATTGATGTTTTACCTATACGTTTACGCTACTACAAAATAAGAATTTAGCTTAGGCTAAATTCAATTATGTTTAGTTCTGCTAGTTTGCAGGTGATGAACTTGACGAGACAAGATGATAGAAGTTGGCTACTAGAGTTTTCCAAGGAGAAATTAGTAGATTTACTTTTTTGCAAATTAGAAATATTTGGAGAATTGACGGCCTATATTTTTTAGGTATAGAAAAAAATTTGGCACCGAGGCGGCTACCACCATTGACAGAAACTGTTGGAGTAATTTAGCGAAATTAGAAGCTAGAGCATTAAAAGAACTTCTAGAACTGAAAAACAATGACATAAAAGCGTTTGTAACGGCGTTAAGGGCTACAAGTTGAGCGCTATATCAGGAGGGAAAGGAATGGGAGGTTAAAGCTGACAGGGCAATATTAAGAATTACCAGTTGCCGCACTAAAAAAGCGAGAATAAGAAAAGGTCTTGGAGAGTTCCCCTGCAAACAGGTTAGGTAGACGTACTTGAAAAAATTTGCAAAGGAGTTTAATCCAGAAATAGAGGTAAATTGCATTGTGTGTCCTCCAGATAAACACGATGAAAACCTATGGTGTGAATGGGAATTTGTATTAAAATCAAAGTAAGACTAAATTAAATACCACAAGCAATGCTTCGCTAAATGTTCAAAATAATAAGTGTCCATTTTGATGTTGTAATATGAATTAATATATTTATTGAAGTTAAGTTTAAGCAATAACAAATCTTTAAATGTAACATACAACATATCTAAATTCGTTAAAACTACTATCTTGATTTATATGAAACGGGAGTACATGGTGTTCTAATCTCCTATCAAGGCGATAGTTTGACTATCTTGATTGGATAGTCGTTGAGATAAGTAAGTGTTGGTGTATGGAGATGAAGGGGTGGACTGGTAGAATACTTAGAGTAAATCTTTCCGAAAATAAAGTCACAGCACAAGAATACGATGAGAAACTTGCTTTAGACTTTATTGGCGGAAGAGGTTTTGCCGTAAAAATTCTATGGGACGAATTAGAACCAGGCGTTGATCCACTCTCTCCTAAAAACAAGCTTGTGATAGCAGCAGGCCCACTGACTGGCTTACCCCTTCCCAGTAGCGGAAAACTTGTAGTTGCTGCAAAAAGCCCGTTGACTGAAGGCTACGGTGATGGAAATCTCGGTTCTAGAGCTGCCAACCATTTAAGAAGAGCTGGCTATGATGCCATTGTGGTTGATGGAGCTGCTGAAAAACCTGTCTACCTTTACGTGGAAGACGATAAAACCGAGATTCTGCCTGCAGATGATTTATGGGGCCTTGGAACATTTGATGTACAAAAGAAGTTAGAGGAAAAACACGGCAAAAATGTAGGTATCTTATGTATAGGGCAAGCCGGGGAAAATTTGGTTCGATACGCTGTTGTTAGATCCATGGAAGGCAGAGCTGGAGGTAGACCCGGTATTGGTGCTGTAATGGGTTCTAAAAAACTTAAGGCTATCGTAGTTAAAGGTACTAAGGAAATACCTTTAGCAGATCCTGATAAGCTTAGAGAACTTGGACGTGAAGCTTACGATGATATTAAGAAGAAGCCTAACTACGATTTCTGGATAAGGCAAGGAACTATGGCTGTTCATGTTTGGTGTCAAGAAAACAGTGTATTGCCAACGTACAACTTTAGAGAGGGTGTTTTCGAGTATGCAGATCAAATAAATGGAGATGTTATGGAAAAACTAAAGGTTGCAAGATATGGGTGTCCTAACTGTAACATGCAGTGCGGAAATATGAACCCGGATACCGAAGGTAGACAGGCTGAAATGGACTACGAAAACGTTGGACTTCTAGGATCAAACATTGGAATGAAAGATTTAAAGCAGATAGCAACTTTGATTTGGATGGCTGACGACTACGGAATAGATACTATATCGCTGGGAAGCGTAATAGGATTCACTATGGAAGCTTCAGAAAAAGGGCTGATAGATGAGAAAGTTGAGTGGGGAGACTTTGAAAAAACAAAGGAATTAATTAATAAAATTGCTTTTAGAGAGGGAATCGGAGACTTACTGGCTGAGGGAGTTAAAAGGATTTCAGAGAAGATTGGTGGAGACTCTAAGAACTGGGCTATGCATGTGAAAGGTCTTGAAATCTCCGCCTATGATTGCCATTACTGTCCAGGTATGGCTTTGTCCTTTGGCACCTCTCCTATAGGTGCACATCACAAGGATGCATGGGTTATTTCATGGGAGATAAAAGTTGGAAGAGAAGCATACAGTAAGGAGAAGGTCGATAAGGTGATTGAGTTCCAAAGGATTAGAGGAGGAATGTTTGAAAGCTTAGTTACATGTAGGCTTCCATGGATAGAACTTGGCTTCGAATTAGAATGGTACTCAAAGTTCCTTAAAGCAGCCACGGGAGTAACTCTTACATTAAACGACTTGTACACTGTTGGTGATAGAATATACGCACTTATCAGAGCCTTCTGGATTAGAGAGTATGGTGGAAAATGGAATAGAACTATGGATACTCCACCGGCAAGATGGTTCAAGGAGCCTTTAACCAAAGGACCTCTAAAGGGTAAACATTTAGATTTTGACAAGTATCAGCAACTCTTATCTTGGTACTATGAAGCCAGAGGATGGGATGAAAGAGGAATACCACGTAAGGAAACTCTTGAAAAACTAGGCTTAGATTACGTGGTTACCGAATTAGAAAAATATGTTCAATTGAAATAGCGACCAAACAGTAGTTATGCCAGTTATAGGGAAAGAATAAATTAAATACTATTTCCTATTTTTTATGTATCTCCTGTACCTATTTCAACTAAATTCATCTCATTACTTCTAAAATGCTTTTACCCGTAACTAGTAGGCGATTAAAGCTGGTATGAGTAATCTACATATTTTTGGCTATTATCGTTTAGGTATTGCATACACTAATCGCCACCTCGAACAAATGTAAGTGTATTATTATCAAC
>JAGGSW010000169.1 GCA_021158895.1 Candidatus Odinarchaeota archaeon
TTCCTGTATTGCAGCTGTAGTAAGCTTATTTAAATCATGTAAACCTTTAACCTCAGGATGGAAAAAGGAAAACGGAATACTAGTCTTTCCCTAAGTTCTAAATTTAACGTAACATTATATTTAATTTGATTAATTAAAGTAAAACAATTATTTTAGGTTAAGTGAGATAATACTTTTTATTGTTTTAAAAGTCAATTTTTATTTTTTGCAGTTTTTCTGCTAGTGTTGGAACACAATATTTTTAAAATTATCGTTTACCCCTCCCTTTAAGTAATTAAAAGAATATGTTTGAAAAACTTTACAACGTTCCAAGGTGAATTTGATATGGTAAAAAGATTAGCTGTTTTGGATACAGAGAGATGTGTAGGCTGTCAAATGTGTATGTTTGCTTGTGCTCGACGTTACAGCGTAGGGGGACTTGGAAAAAGCGCTATACATGTTAAATCAGCTGGAGGAGTGGAAAGAGGATTTGTAGTTGTAGTTTGTAGAGCATGTCCAGATCCACCTTGCGCGAAGGTATGTCCAACCCAAGCAATAGTTCCTAGGAAAAATGGTGGAGTTCTTGTTAACCTCGATAAATGTATTGGCTGTAAACTATGTGTGGAAGTTTGCTTAATAGGTGCAGTAATATGGGATGAAGAAACAAATAAGCCTAGAATCTGCACATATTGCGGCTACTGTGCCAACTATTGCCCGCATGGAGTATTAAAGTTCCAAGAAGTAGAGGAGGCAACCTAAATGCCCGATAAATTTCTACAAAACGTATTATATATTGATCTTACTAGGAGACGTTTTTGGATTGAAAACAGAAAAGACCTTTTCGAAAAATACCTAGGTGGAGTTGGAGTAGCCACTCAACTTCTACTTGAAGAATGTCCTAAAAATGTTGATCTATTTGACCCTGAAAATCCTATAATTTTTGCAGTAGGCCCATTAACGGCTGTTTACCCTCTTGCTTCAAAAACCGTAGCCATGTTCAAATCTCCACATACAGGTAATCTGGGTGAGAGTCACGCTGGAGGCAGAAGTGCTGTAGCCATAAGATCCGCTGGCTATGGTGCAATTGTAATTAAAGGAGCAAGCGAGACACCGATTTACTTAGCAATACATGAAAGCAAAGTGTACTTTAGAGATGCATCCATCCTATGGGGAATGCGAAGCACATTTACTGTCGGTAGAATCATACGGGAAAACGAGCCTGGAGCAGGCATAAGAACAATTATGCGTATCGGAAGGGCTGGAGAAAGACTTGTAACTTATGCATCGGTAATAACAGAAACATATAGACACTTCGGTAGACTGGGATTAGGAGCTGTTTTCGGAAGCAAAAAACTAAAGGCAATTCTGGTTTCTGGGAAACATTCAATACCTGTAGCCGATAAAAAAATATATAGGGAACTATATGATGAGATTTATGATGCTGCTGTTAAATCTCCACTTATGAGGAAATATCACGACTTAGGAACACCTGCAAATGTTTTACCGCTTAATGAACTTGGAGCATTACCAACAAAAAACCTTAAACAATCAAAATTCGAGTATGCTGAAAAAATTTCAGGTGAATTCCTCGCAGAACACTATCTTGGACGAAGAATTGCATGTGCCAGCTGTCCAGTAGCTTGTATACACCTCGCAACTCTGAGAGAACCTTACATTGACGAACCCTACTTTTACAAGACAACATGGGTTTCCTACGATTATGAACCTCTATTCGCTCTGGGCTCCATGCTTGGAGGCTTTGATGTACCAGGTTTACTTAAACTTCTAGACGAAATTGATACTCAGGGTTTAGATGCAATGTCTACAGGTGTTACATTGGCATGGGCAACAGAAGCTATGGAAAAGGGAATTATAACGAAAAACGAGACATTAGGGTTGGAGTTAAAATGGGGAGATTATGAAACATATAGGAAAGCTGTAATAAACATTGTTAAACAGCCAAACGAGTTTTACCAAGCATTGGCTAGAGGAGCAGAGCATGCTGCATCAAAATATGGTGGAAAAGACTTTGCCTTGACTTTTGGCGGAAACGAAATGCCTGGCTACCATACAGGTCCAGCTGCCTATGTAGGATTTCTAACCGGCGCAAGACATAGCCATCTTGATTCTGCAGGATACAGTTATGACCAAAAAATGTTCAAGACACAAGAAACACCAACTCCGGAGAAAATAGCAGAGCAATTAGTTAAAGAAGAGTCTTGGAGACAAATACTTTCAAGCCTAGTCATATGCTTCTTTGCAAGAAACATCTATAAACCTGAAATCGTTGTTAAAGCCCTCAAAACCATGGGCTACGAATTTACGGTTGAAGACTTAAACAAGCTAGGACGAGAGATATTGAAGAAAAAATATGAATTTAAGTTTAGAGAGGGCTTTGATCCAAATAAACTAAGAATACCTAAAAGAATACTGGAAACCCCAACACCACATGGAAAATTAACTGAGGAAGAAATAAGGAAGGCAGTAAACCTATACTTTGAGAAACTAAAATAAGGTGTTAAATGGTAACTAAGCCAAGCAACAACCATATCCAAACTATTCCAAACGTTAACAGAAGCAGTGATATCAAGTCTAGTATTAAACCTGCTTTTAACATTTCTTTTAATTTTACTAAGCCTGTGCTGTAAGCTAAGGTGCTTGGAGGAGTTCCAACTGGTAACGCGAAGTCTAGGGAGGCGGCAATAGCAATTGTAATTGTTAAAAGAACCGGGTCAACCCCAAGAGATATTGCAAGTGGAATGGCGATTGGAACTAAAATCGAAGCTGCTGCTGTGTTAGAAGCAAACATTGTAATAACGAGAGATAAAGCACCGACCAAAAAGTTCAATAAAATTACAGGCATACCTTTAAGAGCAGTTAGTTGAAGAGCTATCCACTCACTAACACCTGTGCTCATTAAAACTTCACCTAAACATATACCTCCGCCAATAATGAGGACAGCAGACCAGCCAATTTCCTTTATGTCACCCTCATCCAATAGACCTAGAAAGTAAAGTGCAACGGCACCTATAAGCGCAATGATGCCACTTGAAATACCATGACCACTAAAACCAATTGCTTTAGCTATAAATTCAGGCATTTTCTCAGTAAACCACAGAATAACTGTGCCTACAAAAACTGCAACTACAGCTTTTTGCTGAAAAGTCATGGGACCCAACTTTCTAAGTTCTTCACGACTATGTTCCGCTATCATAGAAAGTTCCGCTTCTAACTCTTTTTCAGGTTTATAGACCGTTATCAACACTTTCCATGCAACAGGAATAAATATGAAGACATAGGGCATACCGAAAGGTATCCAATCCGTAAAGTAGAATTTAATACCAAGCAGTTCTTGTAGCATACCTGCAGCAATGGGGTTAGGTGTAGTTCCTATTAAAGTGCCAATACCACCTATAGTTGCTGAATAAGCTATGCCGAGAATCATAGCTCTACCATAATTACTTTTAAGACCCTTTTTTCCGAACTTCCCGAGAACAGCTAAACCTATAGGGAGCATTATTGCTGCAGATGCAGTGTTAGATATCCAGAAACTTAGAAAAGCCGTTGTATACATCATGACAAGGATTAATATTGGGCTTCCGCTACCTGTTCGGGACAGAACCCATAAAGCTATTCGTTTGTCTATTTGATGTTTTTGTAAAGCTCTGCCAATAAGTAAACCACCTATTATAAGAGCTACAACAGGATGGAAAAAGGGCGCAAGAGCTGTTTTCGGGCTAAGTATATTAAATATAACAGCTAATACAGGTATGAGTAAAGCTGAACTAGATAGTGGAATGGCTTCTGTAAACCATAGAAAGGCTATTAAAAACAGTATTGTAAAAGCTTCTTTCGACCTCACAAGAGGTCTATACCTAAAAACATAGACATCATCTTCAATCCTCGTAGGTCTTACATCAACGCTGAAATTCTGGCCTTTTTCAATCGTAATTACAAGTAAACTTGAAGCAATTTTAATAGCTGAATTGTTATGCCAAACAAGTTTAACTTTAAATTCTATGACTGAACTGGAAGATAAGACATAGTTTTCCTTAGCGTAGACTGTAACATTAAACTCCCTAAAGCTGAAAACATACTCTTTCCATTCAACAGATTCGCTATCTGATAAATTAAAGGTAAAAGAAACCTGCTCAGTTTGAGAGTAATCAGTAGGGTTAGGGAAGGTGAGTTTAGCTGTATAGGTTCCGAGCTGAGCGTTAGGAGGAGCAAGTATATATGCGATGATTGCAACTAGAAACGATAAAGTTATCAAAACAATTTTTGAACGTTTCAATGCTCGTTTCACCTATTCAAATTCAGCAAAATACGAGGGCTGCAAATTCTTTTTAATTTTTCGACTTAAACAAATAAACTACACATAAAACCGAATTAACAAAACACAAAACCACCGGTAAATCAAAGCTTAATAATGTAAAAACAAACATTAAATACAACTAAATTACGTTCAAAACTGCAAGTTGTTAAAAACATGGAGGTATTTCCACTGAACAACGAGGTACCAAAGTTTCTAACTGAACTTGAAAACTGCAAGCTATGTGAATGGCAATGTGGTGTAAACAGAATTACCGGAGAACTTGGAGTATGTAAAATAGGTACTCCACAGGTTGCAAGCTGCCAACTCCACCCAGCACCGCCTCAAAGCTACACAATTTTCATGGCAGGATGCAACTTTAAATGCCTAAACTGTCAAAACTGGACCATAGCACACTACCCTGACACCAACACCGTAATAAGAGGCTACGTAGATCCAAAAGAACTTGCAAAAGAATCCCTTGCCGCAATAAATTCTCCCATGGGGCAGTTTATAGGCGCAGATCGAATATTTTTCAGCGGCGGAGAACCCACAATACATCTACCCTACATAGAGAAAATAGTGGAAGAAGCCAGAAAAATAGACCCAGAAACAAAAGTAAACTTTGACACTAACGGGTTATTAACGATGAACTCTTTGAAACGAGTATTAAAATTCACAACCTCCATAACTTTTGACATAAAAGCTTACAATGACGATGTTCACAGAGCATTAACAGGAGCTCCATCGGAACCAGTTTTAAGAAACGCTGAATATATCGCCAAACATGCTAGGGACAAACTATGGGAGTATAGAATCCTAGTAG
>JAGGSW010000176.1 GCA_021158895.1 Candidatus Odinarchaeota archaeon
GATTAGAGGTGATATTTGCTGTGCTGTTTATTGTTTTGTATATTTTAGTGTGATTAGTATTCCTAGGCTGAACGATATTAGTGCTATTGCGATGTTTTCATGGTGTATGACTTGGTTCCATTCCCATACTTTGTGCCATGAGATATATTGATGTATTACTGTTAGAGCCGCAAGTATTAGGGCGATTATTGCTATTTGCAACATTTGTAGTTGATGGTTTTTATTTTGGTTTGTTTCGGCTTTCTGCATTATTATCATACCCACAGGTTTGATTTCTATCTATTTGCTGTGTGATTTGTGTGGAGTTTAAATTGGAGGGTTATTTATGTTTATTATGTAGGCCTATATAAGGGGGCGCTGTTCTTGCTATGTTTTGGTTTTTGTTGGAAATCTTTATTTTGCTGTTTGGTTTGTTGTTATTTTATGCTTGAGGGTATGAGGGTTTTGGAGTTAGCATCGTTTTATATTGGGCCATTTTGCACTCAGATTCTCGCTGATCTTGGAGCAGATGTCATCAAGGTTGAGCCACCTTTTGGAGAACCTTTGAGATTTTACGATGCGATTTTTGCTGCTTTTAATAGAAATAAGAAGAGTGTTGTTATTGATTTGAAGAATGAGAAGGGCCGCGAAAAGTTTATGGATCTTGCTAGAGGTGTTGATGTGATTGTTGAGGGTTTTAGGCCGGGGGTTGCGAAGAGGCTTAGTGTTGACTATGAGAGTGTTAGGAAGGTGAATTCTTCTGTTATTTACTGTTCTATTTCCGGTTTTGGTCAGGACTCGGAGCTTAGGGATCTTCCTGTTCATGATATTAATGTTTTGTCTTTTGCTGGGATCTGCAGGTTGACGGAGTTGAAGGTTGGCAGACCTGAGGATCCTAATGTTCAGTTGTCTGATTTTGCTGCCGCTGTTTACGCTGCTATTTCTATTTTGGCTGCTTATATTCGTAAGCTTAAAACTGGCGAAGGTACGTATATTGATTTGGGTATGTTGGATTCTGTTTACGCTGCTATTCCTGCTCATACTGCTCACATTTTGAATGGTTTGGGTTATGTTAGGGATTTTGTTGAGAATCCTGGTTACGGTATTTATAGGACTAGAGACGGCTATGTTTCTCTGGGTGTTTTGGGTGAACCTCATTTTTGGAAGAAGCTTTGCAAAGCTTTACAGTTAGATTATGGTGATTTGGGTTACCGGGAGAGAATGGAGCGATACGAGGAAATTAGGGGGTGATTCAGGAAAAGTTAAAGAACATGGATACGAGGGAGGCTTTTGAACTGCTGAGGAAGGTTGGTGTCCCCGTTGGTATTGTCAATAGTGTTGAAGAAGGGGCGAAGCTTGTTGAGGAGAGAGGAATCATTGGTGAGGCAGAGTATAAGGGGAAAGTTTATAGGTGTGTTTCTTTTCCAGCGAAGTTTTCAAACTATGTTGTGAAGAGTAAGGGAAAAGTTCCAAAGCTTGGTGAGTCATTGTAAAATGTTGATGGTAAATTCGATTTTAAGGCGGTTTTATATATGTGAATACTTTTATATTGTATCGTATTTATTTATTTGTATTAGGTGATTTTGATGAAGGTTATTACTGCTAGGGTTGATGAGAGGCTTTTTGAGGCGATTGAGGAGATTTGTAAGGTTGAAAAAGCCGAGAGGGCTGATGTTATAAGGAGGTTGTTGGAGAACGCTGTGGAACAGTGGAAAATTAATAGGGCATTGCAGTTACTCCGCGAAGGAAAGGTTACTCTTAGAACGGCGGCAAAGATTGCTGGTAAAACATATGTCGAAATGTTAGATCTTGCATCTAAATACGATGTTGCGGTGCAGATGACTTCTGAAGATGTGTTGAAGGATTTAGGGGAAGAATAATGGCCGTTTTAGATGCTTCTCCAATAATTTACTATGGTAGAATAGGGAGATTAAGGTGGTTGAGAGAATTTTATGGCAAACTTGTTACAACTCCCTCCATTGTTAGAGAAACTGTTGATGAAGCTAAGGTACTTGGGAAACCTGGAGTTTCAACAATTGAGGAGGCATTTCGTGAAGGAGTTCTTCAAGTACACAGTTTAGCTGAGGAAGAAAATGACTTAGCTAGTAGGGTAGCTGAATCGGAAAGAATCGAAATTGAAGATGCTCAACTTATTGTTTTGACCAGAAAATTACGGGACATACTTGTAACAAATGATAAAAAGTTGATTTTAGTTGCAAAAGCCCATGGTGTGAAAACGCACTGGGCTGTAACGCCTGTGGTACTATCTGTAAAAAGAGGAAAGCTAGATAAGAAAGAAACAAAAGATGTCATAGGCAGTTTAGTTGAAGCTGGATTGAGAATAAAACCCGAGACATTAGTTTCAATATATAGGATTATCGAAAACATATAGATGATTGGAGGAGAACAGTTTTAAGTGTTGTAGAGCAAAGAAAACAATGTTGATCCTTCAGATTTATTTGTACATAACATTTTAATCTTAAACCGTCTCACTGGAATAACGAAAAGAATTGTTAGGAACTACGTGCAATGGCTCTTAGCTGACCTTATACTGTTTGACTTTAATTTCTAAATGGTTTGAAAGATGAATAAGGGAGTTTAATATCTCTGACAAAATGGGTGGTGTTGATGAAGGATTTCCACGTGGTTGTATTGATTAAGCCTTCGCCTGATATAGAGAAGGTAAAGTTTGATACAGTAAGAGGTGTTGTGGATAGGAGTTCTGCGCCTTTGGAGATAAACCCGTTTGATTTAAACGCCTTAGAAGCTGCAGCACAAATAAAAGAAAAGTTGGGCGGTGAGATAACAGCTATTAGTATGGCTCCTCCCATGGCGGAGCCCGTTTTAAAGGATGCGATAGCTAGAGGAGCGGATAGAGCTATTTTGCTAACGGATAAAAGGTTTGCTGGTGCTGATACGTTGGCGACATCTTATACTCTTGCAAGTGCGATCAAAAAGTTGGGGAAGTTTGATTTGATAATTTGTGGGGAGAAGACTGTTGATGGAGATACGGCTCAAGTTGGACCTGAGGTTGCTGAACATTTAGGTATTCCGCATGTAGCTTATGTTTCTAGGATAGAAGGGGTTTCAAAGGAAAGGTTGCTGGTTGTTTCCGATATGGGTGTTCCCTACTTGATGGAGTTGAGACTTCCCGGCTTAATTACTGTTACTAAGGATGTTAATAAGCCTAGGCTTCCGACACTGCGAGATAAGTTGAAAGCTAGAAAAACGAAGATAGAAGTTTGGACGGCAGACGATCTTGCTGATGTCGCTGATGTTAATAGGTTTGGTTTTTCTGGTTCGCCGACCAGAGTGGTTAAAGCTTTTGTGTTAACTGAAAAGAAAAGGAAAGGCGTGATTTTCAAGGGGGAAGATGCTGTTGATAAGCTTATCGAGGTACTGGAAAGAGAAGGAATTTTGAGGTGATATTAATGAGCGAATATAAGGGTATATTGGTGTTTTCTGAGCAACGTGACGGGGATATTCACCCAATTTCATTTGAGTTGTTGGGTAAGGCGAGGGAAATAGCGGATAAAAAGAAATGTGAAGTTTATAGTGTTTTGCTGGGCTATCAAATGAGGGAAAAGGCTAAAGAGCTTATTTACTTTGGAGCAGACAAGGTGTTTTTGTACGATCATCCTTTACTTAAAGAGTTTGATGTGATTAACTATAAGCAAAATATGGTTAATTTGATAAGGGAGGAGAAGCCTGAGATTGTTTTGATAGGTGCTACACCTCTGGGGAGGTCTTTGGCTCCTAGGATTGCAGCAGCTTTGAAGACGGGGTTAACTGCAGATTGTATTGACTTGCAGCTGGATGAGAATGGCGAGTTGATTCAGGTTCGCCCTGCGTTTACTGGTAATCTTATTGCCCATATAAAAACTAGTACGAGGCCTGTGATGACTACGGTGAGATATAAGGTGTTTAAGGCTAGGGAAAGGGATCTTACTAGGAAAGGTGATATAGTGGAAAAGGAAGTTGAGATTGTGGAAGATGTTGGTGTAAGAGTGGTGCGAAAAGAGTCTGTCGAGGTTGTTAATATCTCTGATGCTGAAATCATTGTTTCCGGCGGTAGAGGATTGAAGAAGCCGGAGGATCTTAAAATTTTGGAGGAGTTGGCTAATCTTTTGGGTGGTGTTGTTGGGGCTAGTAGGCCTTTGGTTGATGAGGGTTGGATTTCAAAAGACCATCAGGTTGGTTTTAGCGGAAATATTGTTAGGCCGAAGCTTTATTTGGCGTGTGGGATTTCCGGTAGTCCTCAGCATTTAGCTGGTATGAGAGATTCTGAAATCATTGTTGCGATAAATATAGATCCTTCGGCTCCAATATTTAATGTGGCTGACTACGGTATAGTTGGCGACTTGTACGAAATTATTCCAAAGTTAATTGAAAAACTGAAAAATAGGAAAAGGGGTGTTAAAGGTTGAAGGAAGATATTGTAAAAAGTTTGAAAAGCATTGTTGGAGAAGACTGGGTAATTGATAGTGAAGAGTTGGTTAAAAGTTATTTGGAGGATGAAACTGCACCTGGCCCAAAACCTCAGCCCGTTTACGATGTTGTTGTGGTGAAACCAGCTAACGGCCAAGAGGTTTCTGAAATATTAAAGTTAGCTAATCGCGAAAAGATCCCAGTTTATGTGAGAGGGGGAGCAACTGGTCTTGTAGGCGGCTGTGTTCCGACGAAAAATGGTATAGTTCTTTCAATGGAAAGGATGAAAGAGATAGAGGTAGATAGGGAGAACTTGATGGCTGTTGTTGGAGCTGGAGTCACACTAGGTGAACTGCTTCAGGCTGCTGAGAAAGCAGATCTTTTCTTTCCAGCGCACCCTGGAGATGAAGGAGCTCAGGTAGGGGGTCTTATTGCTTGTAATGCTGGTGGGGCTAGAGCTGTGAAAACTGGTGTTATGAGAAACTATGTTACGGGTATTGAGGTTGTTCTTCCTACTGGTGAGATTTTGAATATAGGTGGTAAGTTGGTTAAGGATAATATTAGCGCTGGTAAGTTGATGCATCTCTTTATAGGGACTGAAGGTATTTTAGGTGTTATTACTAAGGCTGT
>JAGGSW010000119.1 GCA_021158895.1 Candidatus Odinarchaeota archaeon
ATATAACATCTATTTGAATTTGTTACAAGAAGAGGAATTACTTTTTCGTAGTGTTGAGTTTCATGAGTTAACATTCTAAGGAGAATTAATTCGCCCCTATAAGCTAAAAATTCCTTTAAGCGACTTATTAATTACCCTAATATTTTATGGTCATGAGTATTTTATGAGCATAAAATTTAATAATGGTGGTTATCAATATTATATCGACTATCATTTAACATGATGGTTTAAGTTCGTTAATAAACGAATTAAAGTTGTGTGATTAAGGTGATTAAAAAACCCCACTTAATAGTTATGTGCATTTTCGCAGATGATGAAGAAGTTAGGAGCCTAACGGAACATATGGAAGATGTTGCAGCCATTAATATGCGATTCAATCTAAATTGGAAGAAACTTAGAGAAATAGTTGAACTTCTTGATGAAATGCAAACAATAATAATTCGAAGATAGGAAATTTATTGCATACATTGAAATCTCTTCACAACTCAAAATTAGACAATTTCACATTACTTAGAATAGAGATGACATTACTGTTTTAGCATTTGCTGCCTTATAACACGGTTCAATTTTACGGAAAACTTTATAAGTGATGTTCTGTATGTGTAGTTGCTTCGCTCTCCGGCTAATTTCTTAGCTTGGAGGAGCGGGTAATACACCTAGAAAGAGGTAATAAAGTTTGGAAACTAGTCCAGAATTTGTGAAAGTCTCAGACCTTTCCCCACGTAGCCGTAGAGTAAATTTAAAAGTGAAAGTTATCGAAAAAAGCGAAGTTAGAGAAGTTACAAGTAGTAGAGATGGCAGTAGCCATAGAGTTGCAGAAGCAACTGTCGGTGATGAAACAGGGACGATACTCATGACGTTATGGGACAAGCATATCAACGATATATCTGTAGGTGACATTTTGAAAATAAGCAATGGCTATGTTTCTCTTTTTAGAGGAACAATGCGCCTTAATGTCGGTAGATATGGTACTTTTGAAAAAGTTGACGAAGAAGATTTTGAAGTAAACGAAGAAAACAACATGAGTTTAAGGGAATTTTCTCAACCCAGAAGAAGATTTAGCGACAGAAGTAGAGGCTATAGTGGCTGGAAGAGAGAAAGAAAAGAAGGAAAGAGAAGAAGATAATTTCTTTTGTAGTTATAGCTGGTTTAAAACATGCGGGAATTCACTGATGTAAAGATATCGCAATTGACACCGGAATCCAGAAATGTTAATCTCGTTGTTAAAGTTTTAGAAAGAAGTGAAGCTAGAGAATTTTACTCTCAGCGTTCCAGAAGACATTTGAGAGTTTGCAACATAACTGTCGGTGACGAAAGCGGGATTATAAAAATGACGCTTTGGAACGAACAGGTCAACGATTTTCATGTAGGTGACATTGTAAAAATTACAAATGCTTACACAGTACTTTTTAAGGGGCACATGAAACTACAAATAGGGAAAAATGGAAATTATAAAACGATTTCAAGAGAAATTACAAAGGTTAACTTAAGTAATGATATGTCAGAGGCTACATACCAAGAGTAAAGAAGTAGAAATATATGGATGTAGGGTGTTATAGGCCCCTAAAATCTTTTTATTTTAGCATTCATCATTACAATTACTAGGTTATTGTCGAAATTGGTTTTTGAAACGCATTGACTTTTATTACATATTAGCTGTTTTATTGTTAAGTTAGAGAGAGTTGCCGTCAACAACTCTTTAAATGAGCTCTTAAATTTTTAAGGTGGCTTAACTTTTGTAAACCGATGATCTTTTTTCAATTGTTAGTTGTAAATCTTTATAAGTAACAAGAATCGAAGTTATATGTTAGCACCTAGTAGGAGCGATTGTTTTGAAGAGATTTCTATTTAAGGTTTGCATGGCTGGTGAAGGCGGCGTAGGAAAAACTAGTTTAATAATAAGATTTTGCCAAAATAGATTCACGGAAGAATACAAACCGACTTTGGGTGCTGACTTTGCGGTTAAAAAAGTGAAAATTGGTGATATGGAGGTCACTTTGCAGATTTGGGATCTTTCAGGTCAGGAACGCTTCGAGATAATGAGAAAATATTATTTTAAAGGAGCTTCCGCAGGAGTGTTAGTTTTCGATGTTACTCGTCCAGAAACATTTCTCTTAATTAACAGGTGGATAGAAGCTTTCTATAAGCATAGTGGAGGAGGATTTTTGGTTCTTGTTGGTAATAAAATAGATCTGGAAGATAAAAGGTTAGTTCCTCCACAAGCTGGAGAAATGATTACAAAGTGGCTTAATATACCGTATTTTGAAACTAGTGCGAAAACTGGAGAGAATGTTTTTGATGTGTTTACTTTTGTTGCTGAGAAACTTCTTGAGAAGACCCAGTAAATTTTTTAGCGAATTCTACTCCTATGTTTAACGCTTTTATATCTACTTCCCAGAACTTTTCTGGAAAAACTTCTTTTATTGTTTTTTCAACCAGTTCTTTATTCACTATATTTGTTATTTGGATTAATGCTCCTAACATAACTATATTTGCGACTGCCTTTGTGTTCAGATTTTCAAATGCTATTTTTGTTGCTGGAATAGCATATATGTTGATATTCTTTCTTTTCGGCTTCTCTAAGATACTTGAATCGTATAGTAGTATACCGTTCGGTTTTAGCTTGTTTAGATACTTTTCCATGGCTTCTTTAGACATTATAACTAATATGTCAGGGTTTATGACATGTGGATAAATTATTTCTTCATCACTGACTATCACTTCGCTTCTCGCGGATCCGCCTCTGGCTTCGGGTCCATAGCTCTGTGATTGCGCAACAAATTTTTTACCATATATTGCAATTGTCCTAGCTAGAATTATGCCAGCTGTAATCATTCCTTGGCCACCTAGACCCGCGAAGATTATTTCTATTCGTCCCATTTTAATAACACCTTAATATCTTATTTCTAACTCAATCCACGCTAATCCTGGCTTTTCAGGTTCTTTAAATTTCTTTTGCGAGACAAGTATCAATTCTTTATAGGTTTCTGTGAATTCCGGCAATTCCCTGTCTACGAATTCTCCTATTATTAGTTTTCCTCTTAGTTCTTCTCTGCTTAATCCTTTAGCATCTTTTACCTTTATTTCTCTTTCTTTAAAGAAGTTAATTATTTTTTGTGAGGTTTCCATTTTGTTTCTTCGACCAAAATTAGTTGGGCATGGTGATACGACCTCTATAAAACAAAATCCCTTCTTTTTTAGTGCCTTTTTCATGCTGTTAATTAAATTGTAAACTTCTCGAACAGTCCATCTGGCTACATAGGATGCTCCTGCTGCTACTGCTAGTTCACATAGGTCGAAGAATCCTTCTATGTTTCCATAGGGTGAAGTGTATGTCCAAGCTCCTTTTGGTGTTGTTGGCGAGAATTGTCCGCCTGTTAAAGCATAATTTAGATTGTTTACGCAAATGACTTTTATATCTATGTTTCTTCTCGCTGCATGGACAAAATGGCCTATTCCTATTGCTCCTGTGTCGCCATCTCCTGTGAATACTATTACATTGAGTTCTGGATTGGCTAATTTTATTCCTGTGGCGTAGGCTATTGCGCGTCCATGTGTTGTGTGAAGTGAATCTACTTTGATGTATCCTGCTACGCGTCCTGAGCATCCTATTCCAGAAACCATTACAATTTTATTTATGTCTATTTTTAGTTGATCGATGGCGGTTAGTGTTGCATTCATTATGATTCCTAGTCCGCATCCCGGGCAGAAGATTGTGGGTAGTCTTTCTTCTCTCAGATATTTTCTTACTGGGCTGACTTTCACTTTATTATCCTCCCTATTTGTTCAAGAATCTCATGGGGAGTGAAAGGTTCTCCGCCTAATTTTGAATAAAAGTAGATTTTTGCTCTATTTCCAACGGCTTCCTTAACTAAGTGCAACACTTGTCCCATGTTTTGCTCCAGAACAAGTATCTTACTGACGCTCTCTGAAATCTTTTTGATTAGTTCCTCTGGGAATGGCCAGATCGTGATTAATCTTAAAAATCCCACTTTGTGTCCTTGTTTTCTAGCGTTAATACATGCTTGTAGTACTGCCCTTGCGGAGCTTCCATAAGAAATAAGTATCATCTCAGCGTCTTCTATATATTTCATATCCCAGGACGCTATTTTTTCAGCATTATTTCTAATTTTAGCGGTTATTCTTTCAATTAGTTTTTTGTAGTCTTCAGGATCATCTGTTGGGTACCCACGTTCGTCGTGACTTAACCCCGTGTAATGTATTTTGTATCCTTTGCCTAGAGTGGCCATTGGTGGAACTAGGCTTTCATCGGCTTTAAATGGTAGAAATTTTTCTGGCGGCACTTCTGGGCGTTTCCTTTCAACTATTACAATTTCTTCTGAATCGGGCACCTTAACAACTTCTCTTAGATGTGCGAGTATGGCATCACTTAATACAGTTACTGGTGTTCGGTATTCTTCGGCGAGGTTAAATGCTTTTATTGTCAGATCTAAGCATTCTTGAACAGACCACGGTGCTAAAGCTATTATTTCTCCATCTCCATGATGCCCCCATCTTGCTTGCATGATATCTGCTTGTGATGCCTTTGTAGGTAGTCCTGTGGAAGGGCCTCCCCTCATTACGTTAACTATTACAACTGGTACTTCGCACATTATTGCTAGTCCAATGTTTTCTTGCATTAGGCTGAATCCCGGTCCAGATGTTGCAGTCATTGCTTTTACTCCTGTGAGAGAAGCTCCAATTGCAGCTGCAATGCTGCCTAGCTCGTCTTCCATCTGTACGAATACTCCACCTATTAGTGGTAGCCTTGCAGCCATATTCTCCATTATTTCCGATGAGGGAGTTATAGGATAACCAGCAAAAAATCTACATCCAGCTAAGATTGCTCCTTCCACAATTGCATCGTTTCCTTGAAGAAAATCAATCCTTCCTTTCTGATTATTCACCTTTAACCCTTCCCCATATTCATATAAGCTTTCCGC
>JAGGSW010000056.1 GCA_021158895.1 Candidatus Odinarchaeota archaeon
GTAAATGGTTTAAAGAATTTGATTCTGATGGAGTTAAGTAACATGATGCTGAGAGGAATCTTTTGGGGCTTAGATTTTTAGGGGAGTATGGTGGCTGTGGAGCAATGTGGGTGGCGGAGCTTTCAGCCATCGAAGAAGTGGGAGCATTGAAAAATGTGGAACATTGAACTTGATACTACGGAATTCTATATGGAAGAAGTATATGAATAAATCCATTTATTTTTCTTCTCATTAGTATGGGAACTCTTCGATGTGATATGCTTCGATTCTAGGTTTTTTACTTTTAATCTTGTCTATAAAGTCTTCTTTATCTAGGGATACTAAAATTGCTGAAAAGTCTAAGGCTGTCTTTAGATATAATGCGTCAATCGAATATATTTTGTACTCATGGCATAGTTTATAGGAAGAGAGGCAAAACGATTTGTCGCATGTTATCAGTAGGAGGGGGTGAATTAATTTGCTAAGTGATTTCTCTACGTGTTTTGCTGCTTCTAGATCTATTTTTCTAGCTATTGTTCAGCAAACTTCTTGATAAACGATACTTGGTTCGCATAGTAAGAATTCTCTTGGAACCTTGTTTAAAATGTTTGCACATTCGTCAAGGGTGAGTAGCCGCTTAGCTTCATACATGTTTTCTGGATTTTCTAAATTCCTCTAGGACACTTGGTTCTCCCACCCATTTCTCCGAAACTACATTTCTAAGCTTCAGAAAATCATCTTTACCTTTTTCCATTTCCTTTAACTCTTTATTTGAAATAAAAAATATTCCCCTCTGCCTGTGTTTAACCAATTTTTCCAGTAGTTCGCTCCAAGTTTTGCATCCAAGCTCCTTTTTCAACCTTCTAAGTTCACTTAGCAATTCTTCAGACACATTTTTAATCAACAATGTTGGCATATCGTATACCAACTATAATCAAGTAATATTATTATCGGGTAATTGAATAAAAAGATAACCTATTTAATCTTCAATACGTAATTTTTCAAATAGTGAAGAAAGCGTATAAAAAGTATTAATGGGATGAATTAATATTAATTATGAAGTAGTATTGTTATGTTATATGTTGAGAGAAGGTGGGCTGTTTGAGTGAGGAATTTTTAAGGCTTTTTGAAAAATGGAAGAAAGCTAAGGGGTTTTTGGTTGTTGGTAGAGGTGTTCGGAGAGTAGATGCTTTAGAAAAGGTTCTTGGGGAAGCAAGATACGTTGAAGATTACTTTTTTGATGGAATGCTTTATGTGCGTCTAGTTAAAAGTACAATTCCCCATGGAAGAATTAAGAAAATAGATGTTAGTGGTGCTTTAAGGCTACCTGGGGTTGTTGGAGTTTTTACTGCCAAGGATATACCTGGTATAAATCAGGTTGGTTATGCTTTGCCTGATCAGCCTCTGCTAGCTGAGGGGAAGGTTAGATTTCATGGTGAGGTTGTTGCTCTTGTTGCTGCTGAAGGTCCTGATGTAGCTGAAGAGGCTGCGAGACTTGTTAAAGTTGAATATGAGCCTTTGCCGGCTGTTTTCGACCCTCTGGAAGCTATGAATTCTAAGGTTCTGGTTCACGAGGAGAAAGGTTCCAATATTGCGGAAACAACGAAGGTTAGGAAGGGGGATGTGGAGAAGGGTTTTGAGCAAGCTGATGTGATCGTTGAAAATACGTATAGAACTGGTCATCAAGATCATGTTTATCTTGAAACTGAGGGGGCTGTGGCTGTTCCTGAGCCGGGGAGAATTACTGTGATTGGTTCTATTCAATATCCACATCTCTGTCAAACAATTACATCTAGAGTATTGGGTTTAGATATGGCTCAGGTTAGGATTGTTCAAGCTAGTGTTGGCGGTGCTTTTGGTGGAAAAGATGATATGGGGCCTCTTGTCACCGCTAAGGCTGCTCTTGTAGCTTATAAAACTGGTAGGCCTGCGATGCTTGTTTATACTAGGGAGGATTCTTTTACTTCTCATTGCAAGCGAGATCCCTCTATAATTGAGTATAAGTCTGGTGCTACTAGTGACGGTAAACTTACCGCTATTCAAGTCAAGATAATTTTGGATTCAGGTGCTTACGCTAATAGGGGGCCTTTTGTTCTTTGGAGAGCAACCATGCATGCTTCCGGTCCTTATGAAGTCCCTAACGCTAAGGTTGATGGTTTTCTCGTGTACACTAACAAGGTTTTTGAAGGGTCTTTCCGGGGTTTTGGAAATCCGCAGATACAGTTTGCTGCCGAGTCTCAAATGGATGAATTGGCTGAAAAACTTGGTTTGGATCCTGTTGAAATAAGGTTGAGAAATATTTTGAAACCTGGGTCACTTACGATCACCAGTCAAAAATTGGATCATTCTGTTGGTATTGGTGAAGCTGTTAAAAAGCTTGCTGAAGTTTCAGATTTTAAGAGGAAGTGGGCTGAGTACAGAAAGGACGGGGGTGTTAAGCGGCGTGGTATAGGGATTGCATGTGGCTGGCATGGCATTAGCACAAGTAGAGGGGTTCCAGATTGGTCTAATGCTTATATTAACATTTACAAGGATGGAAGCGTTGTTTGTGGAACTGGTATATGTGAAATTGGTCAGGGAACTCATACAGCTCATGCTCAAATAGTCTCTGAGGTGCTTGGAATCCCTATTGAACACATTAAGATTGTAGGTGGAACTACAGATGCACCGGATACAGGCGCAACTCATGCTTCAAGGGGCTCAAGTATAGGAGGTATTGGCATATTTGTAGCAGCTGCAAAGCTGAGGGAAAGAGTTGAGAAGGTTGCTGCTAAACTCTTAGGATGTACTCCTGAGGAAGTGGAGATTAGGGATGGCAAAGCTTACTGCCGTGGAGTACCTGATAAATATATTGAGTGGAGAGATCTTGTTAAGAAGTGTTATGAGACGGGTGTTGAGATGAGCGCCACCGGATACTTCTTCTTGCCTAAGGGTACATTTGATCAGGAGAGAGGTCAGGGTTTTGCTTATCCAGCTTATAGCTATGTTGCTAATGTTGCTGAAGTGGAGGTGGATATGGAAACTGGTCAGGTAAAGGTGTTGAGGGTTTGGCCTGCTTTGGCAGCTGGTAAAATTTTGAATCCTACGCTGGTTGAAGGGCAGCTTGAAGGGGCTATAGCTCAGGGTCTCGGTTACGCTCTCATGGAGGAACTGGTGTTTAAGGATGGTGTTATTCTTAACGCTAATCTTACGGATTACGTGATTCCTACGGTTGAAGATGTTCCGGAGGTTATGAAACCTGTTTATGTGGAAGATTTGTATCAGTATGGGCCTTTTGGCGCTAAGGGTGTTGGTGAAATGGCTTTAATTCCCACTCCCGCCGCTATTATAAACGCTATTTATAATGCAACTGGTGTAAGAATAAGAGAGTTACCGGCGACCCCTGAGAAACTATATTTTGCTTTAAAGAAAGCTAGAGGCTAATAGAGGATTAGAAGATGGCTAGGGTGCTAGTTAAATTATATGGTGTTTTGAAAGTTGTTGCAAATGAGGGATGTTAAAGCTAAAATTTAGGGAGGAAACTTGTGATGCTGCCAAGATTCAAATATTTGCGACCTAAAAGTTTTGAGGAAGCTTTAGAACTTCTCGATAAATATGGGGAACAAGCTAAACTATTAGCAGGTGGGACAGATTTAATAGTTAAAATGAAAGACGATGTAGTTAAACCAAAATATGTTATTGATTTGTCTCGTTTGGAGGAATTGAAGTTTATTTCAAAGGAGGATGGTGTTATAAAAATAGGTGCTTTGACAACCCTAAGAGAGATTGAGACGTCACCTATTATACGGGAAAATGTTCATGTTCTTTCGGATGCCGTTGAGAAAATGGCTTCGTGGCAAATAAGAAACTTGGGAACTATCGGAGGAAATTTGTGCAATGCTTCTCCAGCAGCAGACACAGCGCCACCTTTACTCGTATTGGAAGCAGAGTTAAAGCTTACCAGTTCTGAAGGTGAAAGAACGGTTCCTATTGACCAGTTTTTTACCGGACCAGGTGAAACCATACTTAAAAATAATGAGTTATTAACGGAAATTCAGATACCTATAATGTCTAATCACGCTGGCACTGCTTTTTTAAAGCTTGGTAGAAGGTTTGCTCATACGCTTTCAATTGTTTCTGTTGCAACTCTAGTAGTCGTTGAAGATGATGTTTTTAAAGATGTTCGTATTGCTCTAGGTTCGGTTGCTCCCACACCTGTAAGGGCTAAAAAGACCGAAGATAGATTTAGAGGTCTTTCCGCGACAAAGGATGTTGTTGAAAAGAACTGTGTTTGGGTTGTGGAAGATGTTAGCCCCATAAGTGATGTGAGGGCTTCAGCTGAGTACCGTAAGGAGATGTCCATTGTTTTAACGAAAAGAGCTTTAATTGAAGCGTTAGATGAAGTGAGGTGAAAGAGTTGGATGAAGAAATTACTGTTAAGTTTACTTTAAATGGGAAGAAAGTGGAAGTAAAAGTTAAGCCGAATACTACGTTGTTAGATCTTCTTCGAAGAAAACTAAAAATTACAAGCGTGAAGAGGGGGTGTGAAAGAGGGGAATGCGGTGCTTGTACTGTTCTCGTTGATAATCGGCCTGTGAATTCGTGTCTTGTTTTAGCTCCTCAGGTAGATGGGAAAAATGTTGTAACCATTGAAGGTATTGTGAAGAATGGTGAACTGCATCCAATTCAAGAAGCTTTTATTGAAACTGGTGCGGTTCAATGTGGTTTTTGCACTCCTGGCATAATACTCACGTTGAAAGCTCTTTTCGATTCAAATCCAGACCCTAGTGAGGAAGATATACGTAGGGCTATCGAAGGAAATCTTTGCCGATGTACGGGATACACAAAATATTAGAAGTAGTGCTTCTAGCCAAAATAACATCCATAGAAATAACCAGTAATGAAAC
>JAGGSW010000123.1 GCA_021158895.1 Candidatus Odinarchaeota archaeon
GAAAACATATATATAGTTGAGTTGCCAACAAAAATACTGATTGGATGAGTGAAGACTTATGACTACAAGAAAAGCAGATTTAGATTTAGTGTTGCTCTATATTTTGTTGGTTGCTCTTCTGTCTTTTGTAAACTCTTTAATTAATGTGGTTTATGTATCGCTGGGTACCAATTCTACATCATTTATGTGTGGGATTGTTGCCATGCAACTATTAAAATACAGTTTTCATGGTAAGAGGTGACAAGAGTGAAGAAGAGGATAAAGATTTTGTTGCCAGTTGTTTTGGTTGGTTTAATGGGTTTATCGTTATTATTTGTAAATCAGATTCGACCTCAGCTGCCTTCTCGGTATTCTTATACGCTTGGAGAGAGTTATAGTGGTGAAGAGGTTCCTTTAATTTTGAATTGTTCTTTGCCTGAGTTTGTTTCTGAGGTTCCTTCTCTTAGGATTATTGAGCGTAGTTTTACTGAGAAGGAGATTTTGACTATTGCCAAAGATTTGTTTAATTTAACTGGTAATGTGTCTCCTTTATATTCTTCTTTACATTGTTCAGGTGTGAATAGATCACTTGACTCCGATGGTCCCGAAGAGTTGGTCGGATATAGGGTTAGATCGGGAGAATATGAGTTGATTGTTTATAAATCTGGCGCAATAAGATATTCTATGATGGGGGGCTCCAAAAATACCTTCTAAGCTGCCCTCCTTTTCCCAAGCTAAAGAAATTAGTGAAAATTTTCTTCAAAAAGTTATAAACTACGGGTTAGCACCTAAGACACTGCTCATTGAGATAAGGTTCAGCAACGTTACAATCGGTGCAGAAGCAATTATTTCTAATGGGACTGTTGATGAGAAGTATGTTACATTGCTGCTTGTTGTTTTTTATGTTTTGTTTAATGGCACGCCTCTTTGCGGTGAAATCGGAGTGGAAGTTTCTATTGGTGATTGTGGTGAAATTTATGAATTTCGTGCTTACTGGAGGGAGGTTGAGATTGGGGAACCTGTTAAGATAACTGTTAGTCCTGAGGAAGCTTTTGAAAGGTTTCGTGAAATGCATGAAACTATGATAGCTACGAAAAAAGGAGCCAAGAAGGTCGTTATTAATGATGTAAGGTTAAGCTATTTTGCATATGCTCCGATCGTGATACAGAAATATTTGTTTCCTGTTTATCTTTTTAATTGTACTATTTATACTGATGAAGGGGTATTTTGTCGGTATTTGTGGATTTCTGCAACTAACCAAAGTATGGAGATAAGTTTATCTTTGTTAAAAAGTTGGAAGAAATATGGACAAATATTATTTGCTGGAGAACTAGAGGATGAGATATCTTACATGGTTGTTGGTATTGTTTCTACGTTGTTTGATGATCGTTTATTAAATTCCATGAATTTTATTCGGTTAAAAGAACATAATCCTAGAACAATTAGGTGTTTAATGTGAGGTTTAGGATAAAGGTCTTGTTACCGATTATTTTGTTTAGCTTGGCAATTTTAGCTTTATTTAGCAGTAAAGGTCTTTTTCAACCTATATACCGTGTTTCTGATATGACTCGCGAAGTTAGTGGATGTAGTGAGGTACCATTGGTTTTGAATTGCTCTTATCCAAAAACTCCAAGTGAAGTTCCCCGTCTTAAGATAGTTGAAAGGAGTTTTAGTGAAGAGGATGCATTGGCTATAGCTAAGGAGATATTTAATTTTACTGGTGAAGTTGTTCCAATTTACTATGATTCTGGAGATATTGCGTGTTATAATGTGCGGGATGAGACTCATGATTTAAATGTCTTCGTTTGTGGTGCTATGGATTATAGTGAGGATTATCATGTATATTCTCCTCCAGATCTTCCTTCAGCTTCAAGAGCTATAGAAATAGCTGAAAATCTAATGGATGCTTTGAGGGAAAAGGGGTTAATGCCTAGGCATCCCTTGGTGAAGATAGAGTTTTCATGTGTAGGTCCGTGTGCTGGAGCGGAGAATGTTTCAGGTGAGTATTATGTGACGGAATTATGTGTTAGGTATCGATTTAAGTTTGGTAACTTCTCTGTTTATGGTGATTCGGATGTAAGTGTTCATATAGGTGATAAAGGTAGAGTTGTTATGTTTTCAGGTCATTGGAGAGAAATCGAGGCTAACGGAGCCGTTAAGATAACTATTACTCCTGAGCAGGCTTTTAAGAGTATACCTAGGGATACGTTGCCGATTAAAACACTGAAGAAAATAGAATCCGTGGTGATCAACAGCATTGAGATAGGTTACTGGACTGACAGTTGCGTGTTAACTAAACAGATGTACTTGTCTCCAAGATACATATTTAAAGGTGTAGCTTTGTCTGAAGATGGAGAAAAATTTGAAGTAATGTATACTAGGCCTGTAACAAGTGAAGATACGAACTTTTACAATAATTCCATGAATCTAGGAGAAAATCGCGAAGCTGTGTTTGTTCAGTTGTCCGAAAATTCTATAATCTTTGCAGATGCGGAACATTACTGTATTTCTGATATCAGAAAATTGACTTTTATTAACCAATAGTTATGGAAATCCAAAAAACCAAAATTTACCGTCAACCAGCTTAGTTAGTTTATTAAGTCCAAATTTTAGAGATAACATTATTTAATTTTTCTAGCAAAATCTGCAAATGGCTAAGTATTGCCCTATTTCAACTATTCTACGAAGTGTTTAGATAAAATCTTTCTTAATCTCTAGAATTTTATTATTATGGCGGAGGTATGATCATTTTGAAGTTAATTATAATAAAGTAGTTTTGGGTCGAAGTTTTCTCTAAAATTTCAAGAAAGATTTTAACAACTTTTGTTACGAGTTATATATTATGTGTTGTTTGGGAAGGTGGTTTTATGGTTGAGGTGTTTATGGTTGATTTTAAGGTTCGAAAAGCGGAGGATAATATTAATGCTAGATTACCTAAGCTTTTTAACGAGTCTGGGTTGGGAGACATTATTGATAAGGGTGATCTTGTCGCTGTGAAGGTTCATATGGGTGAAGAGGGAAACTTTACACATATAAGGCCTATTCATGTTAGGATAATTGTTGAGGAGATTAAAAAACTTGGCGGAGTTCCTTTTGTTACGGATACTACTGGTGTTGGTTTGGATAGGCCTCGTGGAACCGCTGTAGGATATCTTAGGGTTGCTGCGAGTCATGGTTTTACTTCTGAGACTGTTGGTGCTCCCATAATTATTGCGGATGGGCTTAAGGGTCTTAGTGGAGTTAAAGTTAAGGTGGATGGCAAGGTGATTAAGGAAGTTGAAATTGGTCAAGCTATTGCTGAAGCTGACTGTTTGATTAGTCTTGCTCATTTTAAGGGTCATCCTAGAACAGGTTTTGGCGGTGCTCTCAAAAATATTGGTATGGGGTGTGTAACGAAAAGCGGTAAGGCTCAAAACCATTTAAAGATGAAGCCATATGTTAAGTCTGAGCTTTGTAATGGATGTGGTAAATGTATAGGTTTTTGCCCTGTTGATGCGATCGAGATGGTAAATGGTAAAGCTAAGATAGATAGGGAGAACTGTGTTTGGGGCTGTGGTTGCTGGGCGATTTGCCCAGAGAAGGCGATTTCCAGCTGGGGTGAAATGCATAGAGATCCTGAAGAGTTTTGTATCGCAGTTGTTGAAACTGTTTCGGCTGTTGTAAACTATTTTGGTAAAGATAAGGTTGGATATATGAACTTTCTATATGATATAACGGCGCATTGTGATTGTTTTCCCTTCAGTGACAATCCTTTTGTTCCTAATATAGGTGTGCTGGCTTCTCGAGATCCGGTGGCGATAGACAGGGCTTCACTTGACTTGGTGAACCAAGCACCTGGATTACCGTATTCTGTTGCAGAGGAGCTGGGGGTTTTGGAAAAGGGTTCCGATAAGTTTTCTAAGATAACGATGATAGAATATCTTAATAGATTTCCACCTGTAGATCCGTTAACAACGTTAAAATATGCTAAAGAATACGGACTAGGTAAAATGGAGTACGATTTGGTTAAGATTTAGCTTTAAACTATTAAAATTGCAACTGGAGAACATGTTAAATTGAAGGAAAATCTCTATGTTGTTGTTAAGGGTAATGTGCCGCAAGAAAAAGTTAGAGCTATAGTTGCGGAGATTTCTAAATGTTATGAGAAGTTGGAAGTTGAACCCGAGTTTTGCGAGGTTTTAATATTTTGCAACAGATATGATGTTGATAGATTTATTGGGAAGGAAAATGAGTTAGTGTATTCTAGGCTTGGTGTAAGGATTTCCGGGATAGCTCCAAACAGTTCTGCAACTCATTTTGCGTGGAGAGGTTGGCCTACCATAGCTATATGTGTAAGTGATATGGAGAGTAAGCCTTGGGACGTTGCGTTAGCTGAGTTAAGGAGAGCAGTTGCTCATTCGATTTTACATGGTTCTCCTAAATACTACTTTATACCTTTACCGAGAAAATTGTTTGATTTGAGAAGCAGGGGAGTAATTCGTCCAGACATTTTAGATGTTACTTTTTACATATTTACCACTGCAATTAAGAGTTTCGAGGTTACTAGGTTTCTTGTAAATAAGGGATTCATAAAGTGTCAGAAAAAACTGTACCAGTATCATTTGAAGATTAAACCTGAGGAAAAACGTGTTTGGGAGAAGGCTGTAAATGGAATAAATATTCTTGCACCACTGTTAATGGATGTTTTTAAGGTTCTGTCTGGAGTAACTCCATTAATAG
>JAGGSW010000019.1 GCA_021158895.1 Candidatus Odinarchaeota archaeon
GCTTATAAGTTTTGTAATAATTTTATCCATACTCATAAGTGGTAAGTTTCTACGTGTGGAATGAAGGTGAGATCGATGATACCGAAGACAGAAATACTTAGATTGGCTAAAGAAGGGAAAATTATCTTTTCTAAGGGAAAATCAGGAAGTGTTAATTTATCAAAGGACCAAATTAAGGAACTGTTTTTAAGACTTAAGAAGAAAAAAGCTAAACTTTCATTTTACAGATACTTGGTGAACTATCCGAATTCCCCTGCTCCAAAATATAGGATTGGATATAGTTTACAGGGAAGTTTAGAAGGGAAAAAATACAGTTTGGAGTTTAAAATTGAACGTGGAAAAATTGTCATATATTCGATATCACGGGTTTGATATTATTTGTATTTTTCTTTTAATTTATTAAAAAAGGGTTAAACAATTGTTGCAATATATTTAAAATTCCTAGAAATTTTAATTGATATGGGGAAATTCATGAAAAACGTGAAGGTATTGTTAGGTACGGTTTTCCTACTCTTGTGGTTATTTTCAGTAGTTAATTCCTCAACCGGAAATATGGCAACAACTTCTAATAGCGTTCTTGTAGTTAATTTTGATGGAGAAATAACCTCAGCGACATATGAAATGTTTAAAAACGCTATAGAAACAGCTGAAGGGATTAATGCAAACTTAACTGTTTTTGTGATTAACACTTTAGGCGGAGAACTTGGAGCAATAGATAATATTATAACGCTTTTTTCAAATTCAAAAGTCCCAGTTGCAGTCTTTGTTTATCCAAAGGGAGCAACAGCTGTAAGTGGCGGTACGTACATATTGATGGCAAGCCATATAGCAGCTATGTCTGCTGGTTCAGTTATAGGTTCTTGTAGTCCTGTTGACCAATATGGGCGACCAGTGACTGATGATAAAGTGATAAATTTCCTTGTCACGAAGATGAGAAGTCTTGCGATTCACCATTCAAGAAATGAAACTGCTGCAGTTGAATTTATTTTAAGTAATCTTAACTTAATTGCTGAAGAGGCATTAAGATACAGAGTAGTAGAGTTTGTAGTTCAATCTACGTCGGATCTTAATATTGCATTACAAGAATTATTTTCAAAACTTGAAGATAAAGTATTGGTAGAGGTAGAAGAGAAAATTTTAGCTAATGTTACGCCTGTTTGGAAACTTTTAGATAAAAATCAACCTATAGAAGGAAAAGTACTTAAGAAGTACTCTTTTTCAGGGATAAGTAATAAAAATGTTATATTTTATTCACGGGGAACACGTTACATGCTATTACAAACAGTAAGTGATCCTTTGATAGCATCCATACTTTTAACGATAGGAATTTATTCGCTAATTTTTGGTCTCGTAACACCTGGTGTTGGTGCTGAACTTGTTGGAAGCATATGTCTACTTCTCGGCTTAGTTGGTCTAGGAGTTATTGGTGTCAGTGCTGCCTCGGTAATCTTCCTACTCATTGGGGTATCATTGTTTATAGCTGAGTTAAAAACACATATTGGTGCTTTAGCTGTGGGTGGAAGTGTATGCATTCTCATTGGTATATTGCTGATAATTCCTCCCTTTGTACCATTTGAATATAGGGGATGGTATGTGCCACCTCGATTCTACACAACTTTCAGAATCTTAGCATTTACCATAACGGCTTTTACCTCGCTGTTCTTCGGCTTTATAATTTATAAAGGATTAGAAGCTAAACGACTGAAGAAAACGCTTGATGTAGAAGCTTTAATAGGGAAAACGGGTTATGCAAAAACCGATATAACGCCTGATTTAAGAGGTATCGTTTATGTGGAAGGCGAAGAATGGTCTGCAAAAACAGACGAGGAGTTCATAGCAACTGGCGATAAAGTCGAGGTGATCGATGTAGAGGGATTAACCCTTATTGTTAAGAGGGTTAAACAATAAGGGAAAGAAAAATATTACTAGCTAACTATTAGTTGAAGAATTAAGACACTACTAAAATGCAACGATAGTTAATGTTACCAAGGTAGAGAAGGGAGGAAAAGTGAAGTTAGTAAACCTTCGTGTCGCATCAATAGATATTTACAGGGTCTTCCCATTAATATATGTCATAGAGAAACCCGAAAAGTTGAAGGAAAGATTTAGATTCCTAGGAGACCCTGACTATGTTTTGAGAAAGTGTAAAATAGCAGAGAAGTCTGCTGAAAAAAGAGTAATAGACTACATCGAAGGAGTTGGACTTCTAAGGATAAATGTACATGGCTCTTGGAGACCTACTCATCATGAGCTTTTAAAGTTATCAAAAACAATTAAGTTTCCGATAAGGCATTTAGTACCTTTGGTGGCTAAGTCTCAAAAAAATTTGTTAATTGAAGGAGTATTGGATTTGCCAATAAGGGGCAATATTGAAGTAAAAATTTTCCCATATGGCTCATGTATTCTCCATTTGAAATCTGCTCTTCAAGGAAAATTTACCGTAGATACTTTGATTAGATTTGCTAATGGTGAAGATATCACTATTAGTTCGCCATCTTTCGGTAAGTCGGATTTTGACGAGTTTTTTGAAAAGCTTAGAGACGCTGTCATCTACAGTATGTACACTCTTGACGCTCAAGAAGACGCTAAAATTGCTACAAGTGAAACACGCCACTTTACACACATAATAAGTTCTGATCCACTGAGTATGCAAGATAACATTCGGGAAATTTATGGTATGGTAACTTTATCTCCTGACTGGCCCTCTGTTGACCTAGATGTGGCAAAAGAGGAGGCTGGTTTTTCACTTGGAAAGGCTGAGGAAGACATTGTGGTTATTGGTGAAAGGGGAACCATAGCATATACGCCTAATCTTAAAGGAACTAAGCCTAGAAGGGCTTTTAGGGAAAGTATAGTTGAGTCTGTTGAAACAGCTCAAGCGCAATATGAAAGTTTGAAGATTTTTAAGCAAAGGTTTAAACTTTTACCTGTTGAAAGGGAAAGTAAGTTTTTGGATTTCATTGTAACGATATCTGCTTCCCTGAACCCGTACTTAACTGTTGAGAAGCTGTTGCCAAGAGCTTCTTGGAAAAAATACTACGGATGGACAATGGAGAAAATTGGATATAGGAAAATATTTGATGTTGTCGTCGAAGAGTTCTTTAAATCTATTCCAGATCTCATTGAAGGTAAAGCTCGGGTTAAAATTGTTCTGAATAAGATGAAACAGTCTGAAATACCGAAGGTAAGTCAGCTGATTTCAAATATTTTAGGTTAAGCAAAAGTAAATTGTAAGCAAAACTTTTAAAGCTTAAATGAAAAGTGTTTGCAGCGATACAAAAATAAAGACAGGATAAGGTAAGTAGTAAGGGTGGGAAAAGTGTACAAGGATAATGGTGAGTTTAGTGAAAACACTGAGGAAGAAAATGGGGATGTTGATAAACTTATTTTGGAAGGAGAGAAATTTGAAGAAAGCGGTGATTTTTTGAGTGCTGCTCAGAGATTTAATCAGGCGGCGTTGACTTTACTTGAAAGTGAGGAACATGAAAGAGCTGTGGATTGCTGTTTACGAGCTTTAAAAAATTATGAGAAGATTGGCGATGAGAAGGGTATAGCAGATACTTCCTATAATCTTTGCATAGCCTTTAGTAATCTTGGAAAACATGAAAACGCGATTTCCTGTTGCAATAGGGCTTTAAAGATCTACGAGAAATTTAAAGAGGAGGAGGGATTAGCAGACACCTACTATGGATTAGCAGTAGTATACTTGAACATGCAAAAATTTGAAAATGCAATTAATTATTTACAGAAAGCTATAAGAATGTATAAAAAACTGAGTATTACTGATGGCTTAGTGAGTGCTTACCTAGATTTAGGTAACAGTTATTTAGCTTTAAATGATACCCAGAAAGCTGAGAGATATTTTAAGAAGGCTTTAGATATTATAGAGGAAAAAGAAGATACGCCAAGTGTTGCTGATACTTTGGTGACAATAGCTGAAGCATGGGAGGAAAGTGGAAAATATGGTAAAGCTGTTGATTACTATTTTAAGGCAATAGATAAATATTTGGAAGCTAATGACATGGAGTTAGTTGAAGATATTATTGAACGAATAAAGGATTTAATCCCAGAGTTTGGCAGGGAAAAAGCAAAGAAAATAAGAAGATTACTAGCCGAGTATCGGTCAAAATTAGATTTTGATCTTTAATTCTCCAATACGTAAATTAGTTTTAGATTAAAGTCTTTATTTTCCACAGGGTTTCTTTCTTTTCCTTAATTTTCTCCACTTTTCCCTCTTTTTCAAGCTGTTTCAGAAAAGCTAATGTTGTTAAATCGTTTACAAGCATGTCCATTCCTTGCGTCCATTTTATATCGAGAAGCTTTCTAGCATATTCCCCGATTTCCGATAGTTTTCCTTTGTTTAAGGCTTTGACAGCATCTATCACTGTTTCCTTCCATATATTGTGAGCATCTAGCGCTGTTTCTAGTGCAATTTTTGCCTGCTCCCCTATTCTTGGTTCATCGTGTGCAGGCAGTAAATATTTAGGGTTTAGTTTGTTAAGAACTTTAAGTGCGTGTTCTCGTTTCTCGACGTCCCCGGTTAGATCTATGAAGAATTTTAATGGGCTTTGAGGATGACATAGAACTTCGTCTCCAGCAAAGAGAACCTCTCTCAAGGGATCGTATAGGACAATGTGACCAAAGC
>JAGGSW010000016.1 GCA_021158895.1 Candidatus Odinarchaeota archaeon
AGATGCACCCTTCCCATTATAACTCAAAATACCTATATTTTTTATTTTTTCATTTAAGATTTCAGATTAACGTAATTTTATGTTATTGTCTTAAGCTGCGCCCTATACATATCTATGATCTCCTGCGTTGAAGTGGCGTCTTCTGGGGCTTTGTCGTCTCTCCATCTGCCAGTAAATCTTGGAAATCGCACCGCTATTCCAGCCTCTTCTTTAACTATACCCCATGCACAAGTATGTACAGGTGAAAGAGTTAATTCGTCGCCAATAATTTCGATGACTTTGGCTGGTACAAACCAGAAATCTGGTTCTAACTTTGATATAACTCTGGGATGGCAATGATCTATCTTATATTCTTCTAGTATTTTGGGTAGGTTTTCTAAATCCTCGTCAGTAAAACCACTTCCGACCTTGCATATGGTCTCAAATACATCTTTCTCTTTGTTATACACAGCCGCTAGTAGAGCTCCATATGTCCCTGCTCGTTTTCCCTTTCCAGCAAAAGCACCAACTATTACAACATCTATCGGTTCAACCATTTTCGATTGATAACTACGCTTTAACTTTATCCAAAGCCATCCTCTTGCCCCTGCTTGGTATATGCTATCTGGTTTTACTGATTTAAGCATTAAACCTTCGCAACCATTTTCAATAGCTTCTTCAAAAAATTTTTCAATCTCTTTCACATCGCTAGTGACAATTGCCGGAGCTATCTTTATGTGATTTTCCTCTACAATTTCTTTAAGTCGTTTCCGCCGCTCTGTGTATGGTTTTGTTGTATAATCTTCTCCATCTACATATAATAGATCGAAGAGATACACGTTGACTGGATACATTTCTATTGCTTTTTCTATCTCATATTTTCTTCTTCTATGCATTAATTCTTGGAATGGACGTAGTTCTTCCGTCTCTGGGTCTATTGCAACTATTTCTCCTTCAATGATTACTTCATTTGCTTTAATATGCTCTCTTACATATTCTTGAACATCTGGATACTGTTCTGTGATGTTTTCAAGTCTTCTAGAAAATAATTGTACTTGACTTCCATCCTTGTGTATTTGTACTCTTTCCCCATCAAACTTCCATTCACAGGCAGCCTTTCCACCGAGCTTCTCTAAAATTTCCTCCGGAGTTGCCAACCTTTGAGCTAGCATTGGTCTTATAGGCCGTCCAACCCTAATCTTAAATTGTTTTATCCCCTCGAGTCCTCCTTCAGCTATGGCTTTCGCAACTTCACCTAAGTCGCTACAAAGATTATATGCTCTTTCCAGTAAGGGTCTATTTTCTTTACTGCCAGTGAAGGCCATTGCCAAGGCATCTAGTATAGTCATGTCAGCTATGCCAAGTCTAAGTCTACCAGTAACTGTTCTAACAATATATTTGCCTTCCTTTGGTTGTGCATTGGTAAGTAAACCAGAGAGAAGCCTAATTTTTAGGTCTTGTGATCCTTCACCTGTAGCCTTCGCTATTTTGTCGAAAACACTGTAGACGTAATCAACAGTCAAGGGTTTTGTAAAAAGAGTTAATTGCCTCTTTCTTTTAATGAAGTTTTCTGCAGTTAAACCTAGATCACCAGTCTTCTTGAAATCCTCCTCTACGTCTTTTGTTGTTGCTCCTGTGGCATTTGCTATTGCTCTTATAGCCATTTTTTCGGCTATTCCAAGTTCAAGTTCTATAAAATCCGGATATATTTTGCCTTGTGTTAAGTAAACTACCTTATCGATTATTTCTTTGGGCGTTTCCTTAAAGAGTCTTACAAGATAATCAGTCATTGCGAGCCTTTTAGTTGTTTGTTCAATTTTTTCATAAAATTCCACAAGTTTAATATATTTCAAGTTTGAGCCTCCAAGCGTATCATTACCAACGCTCATCATATCTATATTTCCTTATCTTATTTGAAAATAACTACTCACTAAGCTAGCAATATCATGTAATAATGTTAGCTTTTGATGTGTCTTCGAAGAACTGAATAGGATACCTAAAAGTCTAAGATCCGAAAAGCAGTTGGATATCCTTACGTTTTCTATGGTGGTTATACAACTTACAATGGGTGTAACTGTGGTAGGTGTATAGCCAATAGTCCCTCAGGCTAGTATATAACACGTACGTGAAATATATCCATCGACTTATTTGAGTAAGCAGCAAGATGTCATTTTTGGCAATAAAATCTCTTAATTGATCTTTTTGCTTCGATATTCTTATATTTTTGATTTGCCTATATTAACTTCCTTAAGTGTACTTTATTATATTATGCTCGAGGACCCGAAATTGATGAAACTCAAGGTTAAATTACTTGATATAATTGCAGGTAAGCAAACAGTTATATTAAATAGTGGAGACGCTGAGGCCATCGGGGTGCATGTACATGACCGCGTTAAAGTTCGATCGGATCGGGCTCACATAACAGCAATTGTTCAAGTTACCACTACTTTTATCGCTCCCGGTCAAATCGGAATTATGAAAGATATAGCGGAGAAATTACGCGTAAAAGATGAAGATTATGTTACCATCAAGTTAGCTTCTTACCCTGAATCGTTAGAATATATTAGGAAAAAATTAAAGGGCACAACGCTCTCAAAAGATGAAATTTTTGCAATAGTTAAAGATGTTGTTGAGGGAAACCTTAGCGATTTAGAAATAGCAGCATATCTCCTTGCTGAACAATTTTATGGTATGAATATGGGAGAAATAGAATACATGACAAGAGCTATGGCGGATATTGGTGAAAAAATAGATTTTGAAGAACCTGTTTACGATAAACACTCAATTGGCGGTGTACCTGGTAACAAAGTTAGTTTATTAATAGTGCCCATTGTTGCGGCTGCAGGTTTACTTATCCCAAAAACAAGTAGCAAGGCTATTACAAGCCCGGCTGGGACTGCAGACACCATGGAAGTGCTTGCTCCAGTTAAATTTACGGCTGAAGAACTTAAAGAAATAGTAAAAAAGGTTCGTGGGGCTATTATATGGGGAGGCGGATTAAATATTGCCCCAGCAGATGACATTTTCATTAGGGTAGAATATCCCCTAGCTATTGATCCGGAAAGCCAAATGTTAGCAAGTATTATGTCTAAAAAACTAGCCGTTGGAGTTGACTTCCTTGTTCTTGACATCCCAACTGGAAAAGAAGCTAAAGTTGAAACTATGAATGAAGCAAGAGCTTTAGCCAGAAAGTTCGTTGAGCTTGGAGAGAGATTGGGAATTCATGTCGAGTGTGGAATAACTTATGGTGGTCAGCCGGTTGGTCACGTAGTTGGGCCAGCGCTGGAAGCTAAAGAAGCATTACTTGCTCTTCAAGGTAAGGGTCCTACAAGTTTAATTGAAAAATCTACTGCACTTGCTGGTATACTTTTAGAACTTGGAGGTTTAGCACTGCGGGGAAAAGGAAAAGATGTTGCTATGGATATTTTGACAAGTGGAAAGGCATTAGAAAAGATGAGAGAGATTATAGAGGCTCAAGGTGGTGATCCTAATATAAAACCTGAGGACATTCCGATTGGGGAACATAGAGTACGTATAGAAGCACCATGTGATGGATACGTAACTGACGTTAGTAATGAAGCTATTAAAAAAATTGCTAGAGCTGCTGGAGCACCTATTGACAAGGGTGCTGGTATTATTCTTTATGGTAAACGAGGATATAAAGTTAAGAGGGGAGATCCTATTCTGGAAATTTGCGCTGAGAGAGAGGCCAAATTATCAGAAGCATATGCACTTGCAATGAAATTACAGCCCGTAACTGTCGAGGGTATGTTATTGCATAGAATACCTGAATATAGATAAAAAGAGAATTTATTCTGTTACTTCCATTTTTATGCCGTCTTTTGTTATAACTGCAACTTGTATTTTGCCTCCAGATGCTATATCTCTTCTCCTAGCTGCTTTTACAGCTCTCTTAGCTAATTCAATTGCTTCTTCAATAGGCATATTCTCACGGTATCCGTCTTCCAGTACTCCGTAAGCTATGACACTGCCTGACCCGGTGGCTGCAAACTTGTCTTCCTCAAGAAGACTTCCCAGCGGGTCAAGAGTGAATATGTGCGGTCCTTCTTCGTCAACTCCTCCAACGATAAGCATCGTAATATATGGATACAGTCTATTTTGGAATAGCAATGTGGCTGTAAGCTGGGAAACTGCTCGCACACTTAATTCTCTTCCCAGCTCCAATCTTCTTAAATTTACATTCGCTCTAATTATTCTTATTATCTGCTGGGCGTCTGCTACTGATCCCGAGATTGTCATTGCTATGTGATCTGTTATTTTATGTATTTTTGGTGCTCTGTGGCTTGCAACTAAATTTCCCATCGTTGCTTGAGATTCTGTTGCTAGAACTACGCCACCATTACAGATTATACCAACTGTTGTTGTTCCAGTAACTATTGGCTGGGGGTACCCGTCTTTGGGGGATAAAAATGTCAAAGTTTTTTCCTCCTTATTAACATGTTAGTTGTCAATGTGACGTTACTATTATTAACTTTTATTCTTACCGTTTCATAACTACACCATATTATAGTCTTGCTCAATAAAGGCACTATCGCAGAGATATTTTAGCTATGAATAATTTTCTCTAAAAATTGTTCTTT
>JAGGSW010000072.1 GCA_021158895.1 Candidatus Odinarchaeota archaeon
CTGGTAGGTTCCACTGTTAAATTGACGAAGTAGGGTAAAAACACTCATTAGCAAACTAACCTATCTAAGATAGATGAAAAACTGAAAATAAACTTAAACAGACGCACAATGACATATCATAACATCTTATCTTCTTATTTTCATTTATTCTTATTTCTTTACGTAAGAAACTCCGAATATTTTGATGATGTGATGCGATTTCGAAAATGTTTATATGAAGTTCTTCTATAAGCTTCATAAGACTGAAGTAAAGAATAAAGATTAAATAAACTATGAAATAGGGAGCGATGGGGCTTATGAAAGACGAATTAATGAGTATAATAGATTATGGTCAAAAATCAGGTGCCTCATACGTAGAGGTTAGAACTCAAAACATAAGTAAAACGATCATAAGTACAAAAGACGGCAAAGTTGAAGTCGTCACAGAAGGCTTAGAGAGCGGAGCAGGTATAAGGGTACTTGTCAACGGTGCTTGGGGCTTCGCCACAGTTGGAAGTCTAGATGAGAATTCTTTGAAAAAAGCAGTTGAAGATGCTGTTAAAATGGCGAAAGTTGCAAGTGAAAAAGTTAGGATGCCTGTTACACTGTTTGATGTTAAACCAGTGGAGGATATTGTAAAGATTAAGCCAGATATAGATCCAAGAGATGTTTCCATTGATGAAAAAATGAGTACAGTACTTAGAATTGATAAAACTGTTTTCAGCTATGATAAGAGGGTTAAAAGCTGTACTATAAGCTACGCAGATATTACAGGTGTACAGTATTTTGCAAATAGTGATGGAACCTACATAGAACAGGATAAACTATACGTTTGGAGTAGAATTTTTGCATCCGCAAAGGAAGGAGATATATTTGCATCAGGCAGAGAGGAAATAGGTTCAACAAAAGGCTTCGGAATCTGGGAAAAAGAAACCCCTGAAAAACTAGGTGAAAAACTCGGAGAAAGAATAAAACTGCAACTAAAAGCAAAGCCTCCGAAGGGAGGAGGGTTCCCAGCAGTTCTTGGACCAGAGATTGTAGGTGTTTTCGCTCATGAAGCATTTGGTCACCTTGCAGAAGCAGATCTAACTTTTGCTGGATCCGTAATCCTAGATAAACTTGGAAGACAAGTTGCTAGCAAACATGTCACCATCATTGATGACGGAACCGTTGAGGGAGGTTTTGGAAGCTTTAAATATGATGATGAAGGAGTTCCAGCTCAAAAAACCGTACTAATAAAAGATGGTGTAGTTGTTTCATTAATGTTCGACAGAGAATATGCTGCTAAATTTGAAGCTCTTCGCCGAAAAATCCCTGAAGACGTTAGAGACCTCTTCGAAATTAAACCTACCGGCAACGCTAGAGCTGAGGACTTTCGGGTACCACCACTTATAAGAATGAGAAACACGTATATTGCTCCGCGGGATCATAGCTTTGAAGAGTTAGTTGAAGATATAGACTTTGGATACTATATTGTTAGTTTTAGAGGCGGTCAAGCTAATTTAGATGGAACATTTCAAGTTGGTGTACAAGAAGCATATGAAATAGTTAAAGGAGAAGTTGGTGAACCGGTTAGAAACATGAGCATTAGCGGCAACACCCTTGAAACACTGTTAAAAGTAGACGCCGTAGGAAAAGACTTCTCCCTTATCGCTGGTCGATGTGGGAAAGGCCAAACAGCATTTACAGGTGACGGAGGACCACACCTAAGAGTAAGAGAAATTTTAATTGGAGGGGCGAGGTGAAAACTATGGAAAATCTTTTAGAAATTGTTAAATTAGCTGTTAAGGAAGCTGAGAAAGCTGGTGCAAAAGAAGCTGAAGCCTTTGCTTCATGGAACAAAAATGTTGAAGTTGAAATCAGTCAGGGTCAAATAGCAAAATCTTCAATAACAGTGGACCAAGGCATAGGTATAAGAGCTATAATTGATAAAAGAATAGGATTCGCCTACACTAATAGCTTTAACGAAAAAATCGTTAAGGAAACAGCCTTAAAAGCTGTTGAATCCGCAAAGGCAAATAAACCTGACGAGGACTGGAAAGAACTTCCATCTCCCAAACCATTACCGACCGTAGAGGAAGTGTTTGATAATAGAATTGTGGAAATGAACGTTGAAGACGTTGTGAAAATCGCCTTAAGAATGTTAGATGCAGCCACCAGCTACGATAAACGTGTAATACCCTTCATGGGTTCCTCATCTACAATACATGTTAAAGAAGCTATTGCAAATAGTCAAGGCATAGAAGGATTCGATGAGGGAACCGCAATAGTTTCGCACTTAGCTACGATCGCTAGAGACCCTCCACATGTCTCTCCATGGTGCGCTGAGTTCGATGCAAACAGAATACTTAAAATTGACCCTGAATGGGTTGGTAAAGAAGCTGCAAGACTGGCTATAGAATCACTCAAAGGAGAAAAAGTCGAAAAGGGAGAATATCCAGTGATATTCATGCAAGATGCACTCTTTAGCCTATGGATGTACACATTGATTCCAGCCGTTAGATCAGACTATATTCAGAGAGATAGGTCAGCTCTAAAAGGAAAAATAGACCAGCAAGTAGCATCAGAACTCTTAACAATTTTAGATGATGGAACCTATAAGGGAGGATTAAAAACATCGAAATTTGATGGTGAAGGCGTTCCAAGGCAGAAAACACCAATAATAGAGAAAGGCATCCTCAAAGGATACCTCTATAACAATTATACCGCTAAGAAGGAAAATAAGGAAAGCACTGGAAACGCAGATAGATCTGAAAGCTATGGCGTTGTCCGCAGTTCCTACGCGTTAACACCAACGGTAGCTCCAAGCAATTTCTTCGTTAAACCAGGAACAATAAGCTCCGATGAAATGATCAGCGAGATTAAAGAAGGATTTCTCGTTAAAGATGTGCAGGGAGCACATTCAAGTAACCCTGAAAGCGGCGAACTCAGCGTCGTCGCTACGCCATGCTGGAAAATTGAAAACGGAGAAATTGCATATGCTGCAAAGGGTGTGATGATCGCTGGGAACATGTACGACATGATCAAAAATGTTACAGCGGTTGCAAACAACATAAGAAAGTATGATTATTTGATTGCTCCATGGATAAGAATCGATAATGTAAAAATAGTAACAAAATAAAGGTTTTAATCCAATATTTACTCTATTTTTTCTAGTACTTCTTCCATTCTTCTTAATGCTTCTCTAAGTTTTTCACGCGAAGTTGCATAGCTAATTCTTACATAATATTTTCCACTTGGACCAAATTCGTCTCCTGGCACTACTGCTACCTTTGCTTCTTTTAGCAAGTATTCTGAAAACTCTTTTCCGTCCATTCCAAAATCTTTGATGTTTGGGAACACGTAGAAAGCCCCTTTAGGCTCTACCACTCTAAATCCTTTAATGCTTTTTAGCCCACTGACAATGATTTTCCTTCTTGCATTGAATTCAGCTATCATTTCTTTGACAGCATCTTGAGGTCCTCTAAGAGCAGTTATGGCTGCAATTTGCGCAGGGCTATTAGCATTTGCTGTTACATATTGATGTATTCTTAAAATAGGAAGTAGTAGTTCTTTTTCAGCTAATATATATGCTATTCTAAAGCCTGTTGCTGCGTAAGTTTTAGACAGCGAATTTACAATGATAGTTTTTTCTCTTGGAGCTATTTCAGCAAGGCAAACATGTTTGTGGCCATCGTAAACAAACTCCTCGTAAACCTCGTCGCTAACCAATATAATATCATGGTCTTCGATAATTTCGCATATAGCTTTAAGCTCTTTTCTACTCATTACACTACCAGTGGGGTTGCTTGGAAAATTAATTATCATCATTTTTGTTTTTGGGGTTATTAGCTCTGCAACGTCATTTGGATCTATTTTAAACTCGTTTTCTTCTTTGAGTGGAATGTAAACAGGTTTCCCGTGAGCAAGGTAAACATCTCTATCATAGTATAGGAAACCTGGGTCTGGAACAAGTACTTCATCCCCAGGGTCAATAAATGCTTGTGTAACGTCATATATTGCTTCACTTCCACCAGCAGTAACGCAAATCTCAGTCTCAGGGTCATATGTCAATCCATATTTGTTCTCATATCTTTCTGCAATGGCTTTTCTTAACTCTAAGTATCCTGCATTCGGACTATAACCACAGTAACCTTCATCCAGAGCTCTTTTATAAGCTTCAATTACATGTAATGGCGGTTTAAAATCTGGCTGTCCTATCCCAAGACTTATAACGTCAGGTAAGCCTTGAGCTAAATCGAACATTTTCCTAATCCCAGAAGGTCTAACCATACTCAGTCTTTCCGATGCTCTTATCATTTAAAATCCCCCATTCACGTTACAATATAGTCAAACATAAAATTTTAATCTTTTGGGAAATTTTTATTTATCTTCCCGTTAAAAAATAGAAGAATGTACAAGATAACTTTTACTCAAAGCATCATAAAAATGGCAATTGTTGAAAGCAACATCTACATAATTTTTACATAAGTGAACTTTCTCTGGTATGCACGGAAAAGTGCGCCGTTCTGCAAACACAATGAAAAGTAAGCATCTTAATGTTTATTATAAATTTGCAC
>JAGGSW010000154.1 GCA_021158895.1 Candidatus Odinarchaeota archaeon
TACTTATACTCCTCCATATAAGCTTCCTCTTGGAAAAATTTTATAAAAAGTTGAAAGAAAGAGAACAAACCATTAAAGATGCATATTCAGTTATTCCGTTATTAAAATCACCAGACCGGACCGTCCTTATTGTTGAAAAAATGTTAGAAGGATTCTACCCCACAGAATGTATAGCCAGAGAAGAAATAGAAAGAATAGCTGATCAAAAAATATATTTTCTCCCCTATAAAACCATAAACATAAACGGAGCCAAAATAACATATCAACAAATATAGTCATTCAAAGCAGAGGAGAATTCTATGAGAGTTGCTGTGCTAAATAAGGATAGATGCAAACCAAAGGACTGCGGGCTTCCATGCATAAAATTCTGCCCGATGGTTAGAACAGGAGTAGCAGCTATTTACATTGACGAAGAAACAGGAAAACCCGTAATATCGGAAAAACTATGCACAGGATGTGGAATATGCGTGAAAAAATGTCCATTCGCAGCAATAAGCATCGTAAACCTACCAGAGAAGTTAAAAGAAGACTTAGTTCACAGATACGGAGAAAACGGCTTTGAACTTTTCCGCTTACCAGTACCAAAAATAGGAAAAATTACAGGTTTAATTGGCCCAAATGGCGCAGGGAAAACAACAGCGCTCAGGATACTATCAGGAGAAATAAAACCTAATCTTGGAAGAATAGATAAACCACCAGAATGGGATGAAATTATAACATATTTTAGAGGATCAGAACTACAACTTTACTTTGAAAGAATGGCAAACAAAAAACTACGTGTTGTTCATAAACCACAAAACATAACTAAGCTTCCAAAAGTTGCAAAAGGTGTAGTCGGTGAACTTCTAAAAAAGGTTGATGAAAGGGGAATAATTGACGAACTTTCAGAAAAACTAGGACTAGGTATGGTGTTGGACCGTAAGTTAAGTGTATTAAGTGGAGGAGAATTGCAAAAGGTAGCAATAGCAGCTGTAATGGCTAGAGACGCCGATGTATACCTATTTGATGAACCCTCAAGTTACCTAGATGTTAAAGAACGTATAAAAGTCGCAAAAACGATAAGATCACTAATCAGGGAAAACAAAACAGTAATAGTCGTAGAACATGACTTAGCAATGCTTGACTATCTATCAGACTTTGTCTGCGTTTTCTACGGTGAGCCAGGAGTATATGGAGTAGTGTCCCATCCACACGGTGTCCGAGAAGGCATCAACATATATCTGGACGGTTTTCTACCCGATGAAAACATAAGATTTAGAGATGAACCTGTACGTTTCAAGCTTCACCCAGTCCCAATAGAAAAACTAGGAACAGAAGCAGTACTTTTAGAATTTAACAAAATGGTGAAATCCTACAACGGCTTTAAGTTAATAGTAGAAGGAGGGAAAATTCACTACGGTGAAATCATAGGCATACTAGGGCCAAACGGCATCGGAAAAACGACATTCGTTAAAATGCTAGCAGGCATAATAAAACCGGACGAGGGAACACCGCCACAAAGAGAGTTAAAAATCAGCTATAAACCACAATACATAACACCAGACTACGATGGAACAGTAGGGATGCTACTAAGACAAATAGCTAAAGACAAGTTTGGGACAAGCCTTTACAAATCACAAATAATACAACCGCTACAACTTCAACACCTCTTAGACCAAAACGTACCAGATTTAAGCGGAGGAGAATTGCAAAGAGTTGCGATAGCCGTATGCTTATCCAGAGACGCAGATCTCTACCTACTCGACGAACCCAGCGCATTTTTAGACGTCGAACAAAGATTAGCAGTCGCAAAAACAATAAGAAGAGTTGTGGAAAGTAAGGGAGCAGCAGCATTCGTTGTGGAACACGACATCGTAGCTCAAGACTTCATAGCAGACAGCTTAATGATCTTCACAGGACAACCCGGAAAACAAGGAATAGCCCTACCACCAATGGGACTAAGAGAGGGAATGAACACATTCCTCAAAGAAATGCAAATAACATTCAGACGCGACCCACAAACAGGAAGACCAAGAGTAAACAAAGAAGGATCAAGACTTGACAGATATCAAAAGTCAATCAACGAATACTACTACCTACCCATAGGAGAAGTAACGGAAGAAGAAAAAGAGTAAAATAATGTATGAAATAAACTAAATTAACTCATAGCTATACTAGCAGCTTCTATTTCGGTCAACTTACCTTTTTGTCGTTTCCATTCCTCAATCGATACAGCAAATTGTCGTTCAATTACGGGTCTATGAATACTGTTCATTGAGCAGAACGGGATAATACGTCCGTCTGGGAGTCCATAGTGGATACAACAGCGCTCTACACGCTCTAAATCAAAGTTATATGGATCCTGGAAGTGCATTGAGCCTATCATTATTATTTTTCTCATGAATTCTCCGAGTGAACTGTAGTCTCCGCGTTTTAGTATTGTTGCTATTAAATCCTTTAGTAGACCTTTTTTCTTTACGTATCTTACTGCTCCAAGTAGTCTTGCTCTGGATTTTAGTTTATCGATTCGCCCTCCTTTTTCTAGGTCGTCAGCAATTTTTTCCATGGTCCCTATGAATCTTTCTACATCTATGTATTTTGTTATCGGTGCATATTCACCGTTTTCTTCTACTACTATGAAGGTGGCCATTCCACAGGCTGGATGTGTTGAGAACTCTACAGCTGGTTTTCCCTTTATAAGTCCTAGTGCTCTGGCTAAGGGTATTGGAAATGATGTCGGATACCAGTCATTTTCTTTTATTCTTCCGTTTGTTTGCTCCTCTGTCAGTTTCATTAAGTCTGGTATTGTTATACGCATTTTTTCTCTTTCTTCGCGTTTTATTCTTCCGGTTATGGAAACGGGTTGGAAGTTTACTGCTCTTATTACGTCGAAATTTTTAACGGCGAACTCTATGATTTTTCCAACTTGATCGTCATTTACTCCTCTAACCAATGTTGGTACAAGTACGATGCTATGTAGACCCACTTTTCTGCAAACCTCAATAATCTTTAACTTTTCCGGTAAAAGGTTACGTCCCCTAGCTATTTCGTACGGTTTAGGCGTAACTCCGTCGAATTGTAAATATATTGTACTCAGTCCTGCCTCCTTTAATTTTCTTGCATATTCTTCGTCCATCAATCTTAATCCATTTGTTGCAATTTCAACATGAGGAAAACCAACTTCTTTAGCCATCTTTATGAGTTCTGGCAGATCTTCTCTGACGGTTGGTTCACCACCAGCAAACTGCACAGCAGGAGCTGGTACAGGTCTATTATTTCTGAAGTTTATGAGAATTTTCCGAATTTCTTCTTTCGATGGTTCGTATACGTATCCTGCTGAGGCAGCATTTGCGAAACATATTGGGCAGCGAAGATTACAGCGATTTGTTACATCAATTAACGCTAAGGCTGTGTGAGTTTTGTGGTTTGGGCAAAGACCACAATCTTGTGGGCAACCTTTTTGTGTTTGTGTTCTGGGGTTTTCTAAACCTAATCCTTTGTACCACCATTTCATAACTCTCTTAAACTGTTCTGCACTTCCCCAGTAAACATCTTTAAATGTTCCATGCTGCGGGCATGTCTTTTCTATCATGATCTTACCGTTTTCCTCGTAGACCTTTGCGGTGATGACATTAACCTTACCGTCAAGAATGCACTCCGGGCATATCGATTTCGTTTCGTAAGGCGGTACCCTAGGCGGTTCTCTCTCCATTGGCACACCTCCTTCTTATAGCTATAAATATCTTTTAAAATCATTTAATTATTTTCCAACCTTTTTTAGTATGAAAAGTATGAAAATAAGGTAAAATTGAAAGATAGGCAAAAATCACACTACTTAATAAAAAGGCTAATAATTTGTGAGGTCGCATTTTTCACCACAGGTAGAAGGCCAAATAAGTTTTATAGCGGATTATTAATATCTTAAGTCATGGGGAGGTAAAAATAGGTGAAATATCAGGTGGAAGACTTGTTGCTAAAGCTTTAAAAGCAGAAAAAGTAAAATATGTTTTTCCCTGCCAGGTGGTCACATTGCTCCGATACATGAAGGATTAATCGAAGAAGGCATCGAAATCATAAGTATGCGACATAAGCAAGCAGCTGGAAACGCAGCAGATGGATGGGGAAGTGTTACAAGAACACCAGGAGTATGTTTCGTTACCGCAGGACCTGGAATTGCAAACCTAGTTCCCGCCCTAGCCCAAGCATACTACGCCAATATCCCACTAATCGGAATAACAGGACGTACAGCATTTGCCTTTCTCAGACAAACACGCTTTCCAAGAAGTAGATAGTGTGGCGTTAGCTTGCTCTGTGACAAAGTGGGCAAAAACATGTCCAATAATTTACAGAATACCTGAATACGTGCAAGACGCCTTTAGAACTGCAACTTCTGGAAGAATGGGACCCGTACTTTTAGATTTCCCTCTCGATACAATGTGCTTGTTTTGCGATGAATCAAAAATATCAATACAACCGCCAGAGAAATACAGACCAACAGGTAAAATCTACGGAGACCCAATATTAATTAAAAAGGCAGCAGAAATGTTA
>JAGGSW010000088.1 GCA_021158895.1 Candidatus Odinarchaeota archaeon
GTCTTTTGGTTTGGTGTATTTTCTTTTAATTCTTGCCCAGTAGAACCCGTCTTTTTTAAAGGCATCGGGATGTTTTTGTAAAAACTTCTTTACATGATCTATCATATCGACTGGGGGTCCTTTCCTTAGGAAATATGGTTCTATCTCCTTTTTTGGAAAGTAGAAACCTAAAGCGTAGATGGGATCTTCAAAATATACCTCATGTATTGTTTTTCCGAATCTTTCCTCGCCAGTCTCCTCCTTTTCTAGGAGAAGGGAAAGACGAGAAGCTAATCTGTATAATTTATCTCTAAGAATAGCGTAATGTAAGTTTTTGGTGTTTTTAAACTCAATAATAAGTAATTGATTTTTATATTTTCTTTCTTCTACTAAGGAAAGAGGCTTGATAGGCTTCTTAATAAAGTATTCTTTTGAAGGGTTCATAAGAAATTTTTGAGCTACATGATTAGCGTAAAGATATGCTCTTTTATCGATACTTGCAGCAGCATTTCTGTTTGGATCAGTTGGATCTACAATGATCAAAAAATCTTTTCCAAATTTTGGGTGTTTCCTTAGCTCTTCCGCTTTTCTGCCAAAAAAGTCAATCGGAGTTTTAGGTAAATTCTTAAGGTTTAATAGGGTTCTTTCGAACGTCTTGTAAAAGAATATTAATAGTTCTACACTGAACCCGGTAAATCCACTTCTTCCAATGGCGCACTTATCGCCATAAGTATAACAAGCCTTTAGAAAAGCCTTTAATAACCTTACTTCATCTCTTTGCTCTTTTGAAAGGTTTTTGTGCACAAACCTAGAGTGGTGGGGTGTCCTATCAACTGCAGTTATTGGACCACGTTTCAATAATTCTTGAAGTTCTAACCAAAAGCCAGCTAAAATATCTACATCAAAACCACTAATTTTAGCAGAAAGATATGGATGTTCAGCGTATGTTATTTTTATGTTAGTGCAACCGGCGCTTATAGCTGCAGGTTTAAACCATTCTTCGACGATTGTTTCAAATTCTTTATGTAATCTGTCCCTCATCTCTTTTTTTGGAAGTTTCAAAATATCCTTGTAATCGTCAGGAGATAATGCAACAAAGATGTCTATATCGCTCGCCTTCCTCAGTTGTGTCTGTTTAATGCCTGTACTACCCTCTTCTTCGACAAATAGAAATTTATACCCATTTTTAATGGCTATTTTCTCGATAGCCTGTTTGAGACGACTAATAATTTCTTTTTGTTTCTCTATTTCATGTTTGGTAGGTTTTATTATTTTTAAGGCTTCGTTCTTTATCTCTCGAATTTTTCTAAGGTTCACTACATCCACCGTGAGCAACATATAATTTACATACCTTAAAAGAAGTGTGCTTAATAAGGTGTTGATGATGAATCTAGTTGACATCCACTGCCACTTGTCAATGAAGCATTTTAAAAACGACCTAGATCAAGTTATTTCAAGGGCTAAAGAAAAGGGATTACTTTTAATTGTAACTTCCTCCATATCACCAGACGACTTTTTCTCTTCACTTAAAATTGTTAATAAATACAAAAACTACGTTTACGTTACCTTAGGTCTCCATCCCCCAGGAGTAACGGAAGAAACCTTTAAGCAAACAATCAAACTTATTGAGAAATATAAGAACAACATTCTAGGAATAGGAGAGGTTGGTCTTGACTTCTATCACGTTAAATCGGAGAGCTTGAGGAGACTTCAGCAGAAAACATTCAGAGAATTTATTAGGCTTTCAAAAAGGCTTGAAATTCCACTGGTTATTCATAGTAGAAATGCTATGCAGCTTACTCTTAATATATTAAGGGAGGAGGAGGCCAGTAATGTTATATTGCACTGTTTTAGCGGAAGCACTAAGGAGGCAAAAGTTGCGGTTGAAGAAGGATGGCTTATTTCCATCCCTACTGCTGTAGCTAATCGTCCGCTTTATCAGTCAATAGCTAAATTTGTTCCATTAAGAAACATGGTCTTAGAAACTGATAGCCCATTTCTCTCACCATTTAAAGGTCAGAGGAATGAACCTGCAAACGTGTACTACGCTGCAGTAAAAGTGGCTGAAATTAAGGGGGAAAAATTAGAAAAAGTGGCAGAAACCACAACAAGAAATGCTCTTAGGTTTTTTGGATTGTAGGATTTTACGTTATAACGCTTTATACACCTTAAGAAGTTGGATTGCATCTTTTTCACGTAACGGACTTTCACAAATCATGGTACCAGATACATTAAATTCTTTTATAGCTTTTAGAACAAGCTTTGGATCTGGACTATTTTGATTGATGGGTAAATGTTTTCTCTCGGATCCTTCCCTTATAATTTCTTTCTTACCGGTTAAAAAAGTTTCAAGGGATAAGGTGGGTTGTTGAACGATTGTGAATTCAACACCAGTAAAGTGCATGTGTAAATTTTTGAGAGCTTCTTTTCCCAGCGTGTTCTCAAGCTTTAAAAGAACCTTTATTACGTCATCTACACTCTTTAATATTCCTCCATTTCTTGCATGGATATGTGCCCAATCAAGAACTATCCTAACTTTATCGACTTGTTGAGCGACACTAATAAGTTCTTCGAGTTTACCGAATTGTTTATGCTTACCTGTGGTTTCTAAACCTAGATCTATATTCTGTATTTCATTTAAGACTTCTTTACAGTGTTTAACTACCAATTTTATGTGATCTTCCTTTTTTAACCCCTCTTGATACCCTCCAGGATGTATAACGACTATATTGCATCCTAATCTTTTGGCAAGCTTCATAACTTTTAGAAGTCGTTTTTTGCCGTATAAATGAAATTGTTTAGAATTGGTTAAACTAATAGTGAAGGGGGCATGACAGGAGGCATATATTCCGTGTTTTTTAAGTATTTTTTGAAAACTTTCCATGTACTGTGTGGAGTATGAAGGTAGTTGATACTGGTACATCGTAAAGGGTATTTCAAACGCTTTTAGCTCTGGGAAATTATTTACCATGTATTCTAATGCTTCTAGTGGTTCCAAGGTTTTTGTTGTTCCACTTGGACCAAATCTTACTTTGTTCACTGAACGGTCTCTCCTTCATTTATTCTATAATTTTTGTGGATTTTTTGTTCCAGTTTACAGCTATTAACGCTACTGCACTCGGCTTAAATTGATCTATAATTGGGAAATTTGCTGCTTCACATATTTTTGATGCAAATTCTACAATGTCTTCGTGTTTTGGTTGAAATGTCTTGGCGATGTCCTCAGTACTAAGTCCTTTTCTTTCGGCATATTTTGTAAGTCTTAATCGAGCTCCGCCTATGAGTGTAAATCCTTTTACCTCCAAGAAGTTGGGATTGGCTTTTTCTACGATTTTTGCATATTTTTCTGGTTCAACCATGTTTAGGTTTTTTACTGCAGTTATTCTGATGACTGTTCGGCAGCTTAGAGATTCAAGTAGTTCAAGTGTTTGGTTAAGTTTTTCCCAACCGTTTTTGACGTAGGGAACGCATACCTTTTTGTAAATTTTTTCGTTTGGAGCAGGTAGAGTAACGTATAGTTGAGTTGGAAGCTCGTCCATTTCACTTAATCTTTCAGGGAATGTGCCGTTTGTTACAATAAATGTTGTGAAACCCTTTTTATGGAATTCTGATACCATTTCATCAATATAGGGGTACATCATTGGCTCGCCAGTCAAGGAAATAGCAGCATGTTTTGGATGTGCTGCTTCTTCCCAAACTCTCTTTACAAGTTCTGGATTAGCAATTTTTTGTTTAATAATGTCTTCGATGTCCGTAACGGTGCTAATTTCCTTTTTTATTCCCTCCGAGATCATGTATTTTTCTTCTGATATTTCGATTACGTATTCTTCTCTTAGAAGGTGTCTTAGTGCGCTTTTAATTTTTCTTTTAGAGAGTTTAGTTTTTGTTGCAAGAGAGTTGAGAGAGAGTTGTTTTTCTCTAAATAATGCTTCGAGAACTATGACTATGTTTTCGTAATGTTGGAGTAATCTTTTAAGAGGATATTTTTTCTTGACTATTTGTTTTTGGGCTTCAATCATTTCATTAACTATCGTTTTAGGGTCGTCAAGGTTTAGTTCTTCTAGGGATGTTTCATCGATTAAGAGACCTACATCGTTAGGGTGGATTCTCCAACAGTAAATGCATCTGTGGTTACAAAAGATCATGGGGCTATTTTGTAAGCATTGATGGGATTTTATTCCATAGAATTTTTCTTTGTAACAATGTCTTATACCTGTGAACATTTTTTGTTCAAACCAGTGACAGGGTTTAATGGCAGAATGTTTGTGTTTTCCTACTACCACGTAGCCGGGCGTTTTTTCATATATTTCCATAAATTTTTCTAGCAGCTTGTTCATTTTTTAACACCACCGTTTAGATCCAGGTATATAGTTCAATTTTTGCTTTAATTGCATAGAAATTTGTTACCATTTACTTGATTGAGTTTAAGATTTAATATTGCAAATTGCGTGATTTTTCACTTTGTTGATATAAATTTTGTCCTCTTATATCTCTATCTAAAACTTGAGCCAAACTAACTTAATTATTACAAGATACTACATTTAAT
>JAGGSW010000132.1 GCA_021158895.1 Candidatus Odinarchaeota archaeon
CATGTAACAATATGCTGCTGTGCCAGCTTTCACGGGGTGAAACTAATGGCTAGAATGCATGCAAGGAAAAGAGGTAAATCAAGTTCAACACGACCACCGAGAAGAACACCACCAGAATGGGTAAAGTATTCTCCTCAAGAAGTTGAGGACCTAGTTATAAAACTTGCTCGCGAAGGACATCCTCCAAGCATGATAGGTGTAATTTTAAGAGACCAATACGGCATACCTCTAGTTAAACAAATAGTTGGAAAAAGTATAACTCAAATCCTAGAGGAAAACAACTTATCTCTACCTTTACCAGAAGACCTTCTAAACCTGATTAGAAGAGCTGTTAATTTAAGAAAACATCTCGAAGAACATCCAAAAGACCTTCACTCAAAAAGAGGGTTACAACTAATTGAAAGCAAAATACACAGACTAGTAAAATACTATAGGCGAGTTAAAAAACTACCACCAGACTGGAAATACGACCCCAAGAAGGCTGAGATCCTAGTCCGTTAAAACTTGGGGAGCAATTTTGCTTGAAGAAAAATACCCTCAATTTTGGAGAAACGCCGAAGAAACAGCTAAAAATATAAAAGAAAAAATAGAAGAAGGGCAAACAATTAGAATAATTTCTCATTTCGATGCTGATGGCATTTCTTCAGCTGGAATAATATGTACTGCGCTATATAGATTACAAGCTTCTTTTCACCTCACTGTGGTTAAACAGCTAACTCCAGAAATCCTTGAAGACCTTGAAGAAGAAAAATATACATCCATAATTTTTACAGATATCGGAAGCGGCCAACTAAATCTCATAGAAAAACATCTCAAACAAAAAGAAAAAATTATAATTGTAGATCATCACCCGCCCATAAAAGCAGACCTTGACTCTCTAATACATTTTAACCCTCATTTTCATGGAATTGATGGCGCAAAGGAAATAAGTGGTTCCACAACAACCTACCTCGTTGCACGAGCACTCGATAAAAGAAACGTAGACCTCTCATATTTAGCAATAGTAGGTGCACTAGGAGATAGGCAAGATAAGGGGAGCCAATATTCTCTTATAGGAGTAAATAAGGAAGTAGTAGATGAAGCTGCTGAACGCGGCATCTTAGAAGCTAAAAAAGACATAAGACTTTTTGGACGAGAAACACGGCCAATCCACATAGCCCTAGAATATACAACAGACCCATTTATACCTGAACTATCCGGTTGCAGAGAAAAATGTAAATCCTTTATTGAAAACGAAGTAAAAATACCATTGAAAGATGAAAACGGAAAATGGAGAACAATATCAGACCTTTCAACCGAAGAAAAACAACTATTAGCCTCAAAACTCATAGACTACATGATAATAAAAGGCCTAAGCGCCGAAGAAGCTCAAAGCATAATAGGAATGGTGTACACCTTTTTAAACGAAGAAAAAGGATCACCTCTAAGAGACGGAAGAGAATTCGCCACCTTGCTAAACGCATGTGGAAGAATGGGTCGCCCAGAAATAGGAGTAGCCATATGCATGGGAGATAGAAAAGACGCACTTGAAGAAGCCACCCAAATACTCTCAAAATACAGAGAAAAACTAGCAAATTCAATATCATGGATCACACAAAACCTAGAACAAAAACTCAAAGAGAAAAACTACGTCAGATACTTCCACGGAGAAGACATAATAGAAGACAACATAATAGGAACAGTCACATCCCTACTCCTCTCATCTAAAAAAATAAGCAGCGACAAAGTGGTTGTTGGCTTCGCATATAGTAGCGAATATCCATCCATGGTTAAGCTTTCAGCAAGAACAACACAAACACTGGTAAACAGAGGGGTAGACTTAGGAAAAGCTTTAAAGCTTGCAGCCAAAAAACTAGGAACCGAACAGCTAGCTGGAGGACATAACATAGCAGCAGGGGGACAAATACCACGCAACATGGAAGAAGAATTCATCAACCATTTAGATAACATATTAAAAGAAATGCTGGAGCCCGAACAACATGAACATATTAAACAAAGTAGCGCTAACAGTTAAAATTCATTGCAAAAATGAAAAGCATGCAAATATACTTCAAAGAATACTTTCGATAGAAGATAAATTTGCGCCTCCTACAATAAAAGTTAAAACAATCTCCCAGCAAAACTTTGTAATCTCTGTAATTGAAGGTCGAGAAAAAATCGAAACCGTGCTTTCAACTCTAAACGACATATTCGAAACAATAAAACTAATAAACAGTATCTACGAGATTGTTGAACAACCTTAATAACAATCAATCTAAGTAAACCACAATAACCTACTCAAATTGAATATGATAAAACTGTTAGTTAAATGGAAAGATTTTTATTAACTCGATTTCAACTACTTTCGCTAATCACGGAGGTCTCATGTATGTCATCGAAATCGAAAAGAAAAGAAAGATCAAGAGCAAGAGACAAATGGAAACTCAAAAAATGGTACGCAGTAATTTCACCTCCGTACTTTGGTAACAAAGAAATAGGACTAACCCCAGCAGACGACCCAGAAAAACTCGTAGGCCGAGTAATAGAAACAACCCTATACGATATAACAGGAGACTTCAACCAAATACACGTAAAACTGTATTTCCAAATAAACGATGTAAAGGGAGATGTGGCATACACTAAGTTTAAAGGGCATGAATGGGCCAGAGATTATCTCAGAAGTCTAGTGCGAAGAAGAACATCGAGAATAGATGGAATATTTAATGTAACGACAAAAGACGGGTACAAACTAAGACTCTCAGCCGTCGCATTCACAGTTTCAAGAGCAAAAACAAGCCAGGAAATGGCCATAAGAAAAATAATGAAAGAAATCATCGAGAAAAAGGCTCAACAACTAAAATTTGAAGATTTCGTCCAAGAATGTGTACTTGGGAAAATAGGGTCAGAAATATACAACGAAGCCAAAAAAATTCTAGCACTCAGGAAATGTGATATAAGGAAAAGCAAACTACTAGAAGAACCAACACCAGAAAAACAAACCCAAACATAAATATCAAGATTTCAATCAATCCTATTTCTACATCAAAATCCCATAACACTTTAAGCTATACTTTCTAAACACGTTAAGAAACTCAGCCTGCCGTATATAAAACCGTAATATAGGAATGGCGCCTTCGCATTACTTTCATATATATACTACTTTTATTCGAATCAATAATCCTATATGAAACGTATCATTTTGATACATTTACGTAAAATTTTGATCATAAAACAAATATTCAAATTGATTTTTCTTCCGGTTAAAAACACGTCTCAAACTTGGCGCGTACAAAAAGGCTTATAAAGAAGCGCCATGGCAGAAAGCTTTGCTCCCAAGAGTCAACTATCAAAAAAATTTGTGTAGTGAGTTTAAAATGTTAGAGAAAGTATTAAGACGCCACAAATTTCTACCTGTAAGGAGAAACGGACAGCTCCTATACTTCAGACATTCCATCGCCATCGGAGGAATCTATGTCGCCATTAAAGGAAGAATGGCAGAAGTAAAAATTCCAGAAATAAACTTCTCCTACACATTTAATGCAGCCTCAAGACTAGAAAAATTCCTGAAAGCCTTAGAAAGAAATGTAGAAGATGAAAGCGTAATGCCTCTACTTGCAGCATAACAACAACACTCCACCACTCAAACATCAAATTTAAACATAAGGCACTCATTACATTTATTGACACTGCCATTCAAAGAACCAAGGGATTCAAATGAACAGAACCATGCAGAGAAAAGAAGTAGCAAAAGAAGCAGCCAGACTACTATACTATGGTCTTGCAACAGAATACTACGCTGCAAAAAGAATGGCTGCAAAACAACTAGGAACACGTTTTCTACCAAGCAACAAGGAAATAGCCCTAGAACTCGACAACCTAGCTGAATTTTTAGAAGGAGAAGAAAGAACACAGCAGCTCATCCAAATGAGAAAAACAGCACTCCAAATAATGAAAACACTAAACGAATATCATCCCAAACTAATCGGAAGCGTTTGGAGAGGAATCATAACACGAAACAGCGACATAGACATCTACATATACACAAACAACATAGAAGAAGCCATAACAAAACTAAAGCAAGCCAGATACAACATAACAGGAATAGAAAACGTTGTAAGAACCGCAGAAAACACAGTAAAAGAATACACACACATCTTTATAAAAACAAAAGAAGACTTTAAAATAGAGATAATTGTCCGCGACCCAGAAGAAATAAACCTAAAAGAAAAATGCGAAATATTCGGCGACATAATAAAAGGACTAACAATAGAAGAACTAGAAAAAATATTAAAAAAGGACCCAACCAAAAAATTCATACCCCCATGAGGTGCTAATTTTGAAAGCAGTAATTTTAGCCGCAGGAGAAGGTCAAAGACTATTACCCCTAACAGCAACAAGACCAAAACCCCTCCTACCAGTAGCAGGAAAACCCGTACTAGAACAC
>JAGGSW010000080.1 GCA_021158895.1 Candidatus Odinarchaeota archaeon
GTCATGTGTAATTTTTAGTTTTATAATTTTCTTTTGCTTTATTTTTATGTGCGTTTATTTTTAGAAGAGATTCTATTTCAGAAAGGATAAGATAATATAGCAAAGTTATATTTGAGGTACTTCTGATTATACTACATCGTTGAAGGGGAGTCTTTGTATGTCTTCAAACGTTGATCTAAAAGAGCTAGAAAATAAGATCATCGAATCCTTTTCCATTGAAGAAATCTACAGACATGTTAAATTCCTAGTGGAAATCGGAGAACGCCTAACCGGAACTAAAGAAATGGAAAAAGCCGCGAAATATATCAAAAGTGTTTTAAAAGCCTATGGCCTAGAACCAAGAATAGATGAGTTTTATGTCTACACAAGTTTTCCAGGGATCTCAGAATTTAAGATAATTCAACCTGAACAATTGGTAGTGGAAAGTTTCCCTAACCTCCACTGTTACTCAACTGCACCAGAAGGAATTGAGGGAGAACTAGAATACGTTGGGTCAGGTAGCGAAGACGAATTTAAGAAAAAGGACGTAAAAGGAAAAATTATTTTAGCAGAACTGTCTTATTCACCTCCTAGACCTGAGAAGGCAAAAATTGCAGAAAAATATGGGGCCAAAGCCCTAGTGTTGATGAACTGGGGGCCCAGCGACAAATCAATAGTCGGTAGAGGTGCCATTAAATGGGTTTGGGGGAATCCAACGCCAGAGAGTTGGAAACTAATGCCAAAAATACCTTCGATAAATATTTCAAGAGCAGCGGGAGAACGTCTAAAAGAAATGTTGGGTAAAAAGGGTGTAAAAGCGTGGCTAAGAGTAGAAAACATCAAAAGTTGGGTTAAGGCTAAGCAACCTATAGCCGAAATAGTTGGTAATAGCGAGCCTGATATGTTTGTACTAGTTAATGGGCACTTAGACGCGTGGGGGAAAACAGCTACATGTAACAGCTCAGGGAATGCTTTAATGCTTGAACTAGCCAGATGTTTCATTGAATGTAAAGAGTTTTTGAGACGTGGAATTGTTTTTGCTTTTTGGGATGGACATGAAATAGCTGAGGCAGCTGGGTCAACTTGGTATGTTGACAATTTCTGGGAGAAGCTTAGAGAAGGTTGCGTAGCATATTTGAATATAGATTCACCTGGATTAAAAGGCGCAACAAGATTTGTTGCCTATGCATCACCTGAAACATGGAGTTTTTTGAAGAAAATAGAAGGGGAAACTGGCATCAATATTGAAAAGCACATTCCTCTTAAGACTGGTGATAACTCAGTTTTAGGGATAGGCATACCCTACATTTCCACTTATGCCACCTATACTCAGGAAGAACTGGAGAAAACTTTGAATTACGCATCGTTAGGCTGGTGGTACCATAGCGACGAAGATACACTTGACAAAATAGATGGAGAATTACTTGAAGAACACTTTAAAATCTACGTAAAATGCATTGTAGGTCTTTGCTGCAGTCTAATAATACCCTTTGAGTTCGTAACTGTAGCAAATTATATAGCGAGAGAACTAGAAGAACTAGAAAAAATATCAAAGGGCAAAGTTAAATTTAACATGCTACTTGAAAAGGTAAAAGAATACAGAGACGTAGCCGAAGAACTCAACGCGGTTACTGCAAAAATTGAAGAAATGTATACAAACGGGAAAGAAGAAAATAAAACTAGAGTTGAAGAGGCTGCTAAATTAGTTAATAAATGCATTTTAAGAAATAGTAGAATTTTAACCTCAGCTTTCAGATCCACAGTTGATCCATATGATCAAGAACCTTACGGTTTATCTATCTTGGAGAAACCCATACCAAGACTTTACGCAATAATAAAAGAAATAGTTGGGGCGTCTGGAGGGGAGAAAATACGATTACTGGAAACTAAATTAACTAGAGAGAAAAATAAGTTGATAGATGCTTTAAACGATGCTATAGATTTCACATGGCTAACCATGGATAACTTGAAACTTAAGTATAATCTGAGTACCTAAGATCTATGATAATGTTACTTGAGGTTTAGTCCACTTAATATTTTATTTTCATACGGGCATCTACCGCGAAACCGCCCTTTTCATGAACTGTTAGGGGATTTATATCGAGTTCACTTATTTCCTTAAAGTCTTCCAATAACTGGGACACTCTCATTATTGTTTCTTTTATGAAGTTTATGTCGCCTCTGGTCCTCCCTCTTACGCCTCTAATAATGTTGTACCCTCTTATTTCACTTATCATTTTTTCTGCTTCTCTTTCGCTTACAGGAGTAACTCTGAATGCAACGTCCCTAAAGATTTCTACGTATATTCCCCCCAATCCGAACATTACTAGTGGTCCAAATTGAGGGTCTTTTATTCCTCCTATTATAACTTCTATTCCGCTTGGCACCATTTCCTGTACACTTATACCGTGTACAACTGCTTTTGGCGCGTGCTTCTTTACATTCCTTATTATCTCTTGATAAGCAACTCTTAACTTTTTTTCGTCTATTATATTTATTTTTACTGCACCTATATCTGATTTGTGAATAATATCTGGTGAAACTATTTTTAATACAACTGGGTAACCTATGTCTTCCGCTGCTTCCACAGCTTCCTCTAAACTTTTTACTACTCTGTATTTTGGAACTATTATACCGTAATTTTCCAGTACTTGTTTTGCTTCTATTTCCGTTAGTCTTGTCCTATTTTCTTCTCTGAGTTTTTTGAATATTTCAGCTACGCCTTTCCTATTAACATCAAATGTTACTACGTTTTCCTCCATGTTCAACTCTTCAAGTATTTTCTTGTATCTTACAAGTTTCGCATAAGCTTTCACAGCCCTTTCAGGCTCCGTATAGTTTGGAATATTATATTTTCTCAGTATGTCCTCTACTTCCTCGACCTCTTCTCCGCCCATAAAACATCCAATAACCGGTTTTTTAACTTGAGTTGCAACTTCACCTATTAAATGCGCTAATTTTCTTTCATCCATAATTTGCAATGGAAGTGACGCCGTAATCACTCCATCAACATTTGGATCGTTTATAATGGTCTTGAAAGCATTGAAATAAACTTCCTCATTGGCATTTCCCGTAACGTCTAGAGGATTTCTGAAGCTTGCAAACGGTGGAAGGAATTTGTGCAGTTCTTCTATTGTTTTTTGGCTGAATCTGGCAAATTTAAGCCCATTCAGACTGGCTGCATCTGTTAAAAGTACCCCGACGCCTCCACCATTTGTTATTATAGCGACTTTCTCACTTTTTGGTATGGGTTGGTTTGCAAATGCTTCAGCCGCATCAAAAAGTTCATCGATTCTATAAGCTCTTATAACACCTGACTGTTTAAAGGCTGTTTCATAAGCTACATCCATACCAGCTAGGCTTCCGGTGTGTGAAGATACTGCTTTTTCACCTTCCTCCGTTCTACCAGCCTTTATTACAAGTACAGGTTTCTTTTTAACGACTTTCCGCGCTGTTCTAACAAACTTTCTGCCTTGTCTTATATCTTCTAAGTATAATGTGATAACCTTTGTTTGCGGGTCGTCAGCTAAATATTCCATAAGATCGATTTCATCGATATCAGCTTTATTTCCCAAATTAATGAATTTTGAGAAGCCTATTTTTTCCATGAGACCTTGGTTTAAAATCGCGACGCAGAGAGCTCCGCTTTGAGAGATAAATGCAATGTGTCCTTTTAATGGCGATTGAGAAGAGAAGGTCGTATTTAGAGAGTTCCAAGTATCTATTACCCCAAAGCAGTTTGGCCCTAGGAATCTTATGCCGTATTTTTTGGCTATTTCCACTATTTCTCTTTCAAGCTTTGCCCCTTCTCCACCTACTTCCTTAAATCCAGATGAAATTACAATTGATGTTGAAATATTTTTTTGACCAATTTCTTCCATGACTTGAGGTACTAACACACTTGGCACCGTGATGACTGCCAGATCTATTTCCTCTGGTACTTTGAGAACCGAGGGATAGCACTGTAATCCTAAAACCTCATTTGCGTTTGGATTTATTGGGTAAATTTTTCCTCTATATCCACCATAAACTAAATTGTACAGAACAGCGTGACCTATTTTTCCCGAATGTCTTGATGCCCCTACGACAGCGACACTTTTAGGGTTAAACAATTTATCTATTGCTGATTTCGCCATTAACTTCTCTTCCAAGGTGTGGTTCACCCCTTGCCTATCATTTAATTGCATTAAATTCAACGCCATATTATGAGTTGTCTGTTTATCATTTATTTGAATATTTCTTAAAAGTCTTTTTTATCAAATCTGATCTCAAATTTCTACATACTTGTATTTTTAATTCAAGAAACAAAACAATCATCAAATTTATCTTAAAAAATGTAAAAACCTGGAAATATCATTGTTAAAATAATCTACTTTGCAT
>JAGGSW010000137.1 GCA_021158895.1 Candidatus Odinarchaeota archaeon
CGTATAGGTAGAACAACCATAGAAGAGAGTTTCTAAGTTGAATTAATGCGCTATCATTGCTCGCATACCTAATCGACTCTGGTAGCAGGTCAAAGTATTTTTGTGGTATCTCTAGCTTTTCTTCTTCAACCATGTTTAGTACACCTACTATAATTTGAACGTACTTTCATATATAGTGTTTTCGACTTTTATTAGAAATGTTTATTGCCAAATTTATACCGAAAAAATGTTATATATGTTTTCCTACGCAATAATATGTTTTTGTTTTCTAAAATAATATTTTTGATACGTTTCTGTTGCGTGCTTTTCTCTGGTTTATATATTGTGGTGGTGCATAGTACTACTTGAGTATTAAGGAGGTGTGTTATGTGTTGTATGAGAAGCTTGTTAGGAAAGATCCAGATTTAACTCCTATGTCCATGTTAGCATTTAGAGATGAAAAGGTTGTTGAAGAAGTCGATGGTTTTGTCGGCAAGTCTGGTGCTTTAGAGAGGATTGGCAAATATTTAAGTTTTGTTACTGAAATGATTAGGGACGAAGTTAATTGTAACGGTGTTTTCTACGGCTTCTTTGATGGTGATGATGTCAAGATTCTTTTCGTTAAAGAAAATGAAGATGCATGGCTAGTTGCTTATCCGTTTAAGGTTGATGTTTCTAAGGTTTTAGAAATTGTTAAGGAGGTGAGGTAGGTGGCTAAGTCTTGGAAGAAAATTAAAGTTGAAGGCATTGAAATTGATGAAATTGCTTATAAGCTTGCATATTGGATGGCGACTAATAATCCTGCGGATGCATTAGACTTTCTTGTAGAGGAGTTAGGTGACGAGGAAAAGGCTTCAAAAATCTATAAAAGGATTTTTAAAGAACTTTTTTCTCGAGGAGAAGAACTAGGTTCAAATCCAACTCTTCTTAACCTTTCGCCAATCGGAGCGAACATCTAAATGTTATAGATTTGTTTCGAAGAAATCTGTGACTTTATTGCAAAGTTTTCCGGTGAATCCGTAAAATTCGTGGTTTGCACCATTGATGACATCTAGCATTTTGTTGGTAGAGGGGATTTTACTGTAAATTTCTTTTATGCAATTTAGGTCTTCCATATTTTCTTCTGATCCGCATATTATTATGGTTGGCAGGCAGATTTTGCTGCATTTTTCATCTACTTCAAGATTTACTTCTTTCACTGTCTTTTTAGGTGAAATAACTGCTAGAGCGTTTATTTGTGTTTCTGTTGATGCGGCTAGAGCGATTGTTGCTCCGAAACTGTAGCCGCAGAGTCCTATCTTTTCGAATCCTAGTGTTTTAACCCTGTTTATGGCGTTTACTACGTCTTTAATGTCTTCTGAACCGGTTCCAGGTTTTCCTTTTGATGGTTTTGCGCCTCGCATATTGAATAGAAATGTGGATATTCCTTTTTGAATTAGGCTTTCAGCTATGCTGGCAATCACGAGGTTTTTCATGTTTCCTCCTTCTTTTGGATGAGGATGTACCATAATTACGATTCTTTTTAATGGGTCTTCAACGTGTGTTGGCATCCAAACTTCGCCGTAAAGCTTAGTTTTCTCTGAATGGAACCAGAGAGTCACCTTTCTAAATTTTCTTTCCTCTAATGCGAGGAGGTCCTCTAGTTCGGACATTGATATCACTTCCACTACGTATTTTTAAAATGTAAATTTTTTCGTTTTCCGTAATCTTTGTTTTAATTTCTCGTTGCTAACTGGTATTAGATTGTTTCATCGTAATTATCGGTGGAAAAATTGTTATTGACGTTTCTAGTTTAAGATGTGGTCCTAATAAATTTGTCTTCACCAAAGATTTGCAATTAATTTGTTAAGGTTGATGTAGGGAAATGTGGATAATGTTTTAATGTGGGAAGGTAGTTTGTGCGCTAAATTAAGAGAGTTGGGATAATTGTATTTAAGGCTGTCTAAAAATTGGTTTGTAGTTATTGAATGTTTTGTGTTATTAAATTCGTCAGATAGCATAATATTGGGTCTTGGAAATTAAAGAAGGAAGGAAATATTTAAAGTTAGAAAATGAAACAATATTTAAAGGTAAAATTAATAAATTTAATCAAGTTATAATATTTGTAACAACAAAATGTGGGGAAACCTATGAATATCATTGACGCAATTCTGAACATAGCAAGTCTACATCCCTATTTGCTATCCTTTATACTGGGCTTACTTGGTAGTGTCGGAGTAATAGTGTCCTTTGCACCAAGTTTACTACTCTTTGCAGCACTTGTTTCAAGCGGAATAAATCCAGTATTTGCCTCAATTTCAGCGGGACTTGGAGCAGCATTAGGGGAGTTTTCAGCCTACATACTTGGATACTTGGGGAAAATAGTTGTAGATTTATCTGGAAAAACGGTTAGCATGCCTGAAAACCTTAAAAACTTCCTAACATGGCTTGACGGTGTTCTAGATGAATACGCAGATGTAACAGTTTTTGTCTTTACCTTAACGCCTCTACCTGATGATGTACTCTTTGCTTATCTTGGAACCAAAAAATATCCAGTTTCAAAGATATTTATCCCAGCTTTTCTCGGTAAAACTTCATTACATCTCTTTGTCGCATATTCTACAGGAATATTACTATTTAGAACTGTGTTGGCACCAGTTCTTACTGGATTTGAAGGGTTTATAGGTTATATTATAATTGGAATAGCTGGAATTATCTTTTACTACGCGATTTCAAAGGTAGATCTTTCAGATGCTTCGCTAAAGTGGGTTAAAAGGCTGAAAAAATATAAAGGGTATATAAAGGCGATAATAGTGGTCATAATTGCATTGGTACTCAAATTAATTTCAAGAGAGAGTGAAGAGTAAATCGGATATTTCTTTTTTCTCCTTTTTCTTCTTTTCCTCTTCTTCTTTTCCTTCAAGTTTCCAATTAACTATCACGCCTAAAATTACAAGAATAATGAAAATCAAAATGTACAGCTCAAAATTGACTGGCATTTTTTCTGAAAGCCTTTGAAGATAGCTCATAACTTCTGTAAGGTAAGGGAAAACATTTTTCCTTAAATAGCTAAGAAGTTTTTCAGCAAATGGAATAAAGTAGTACAAAAATTCTTCTAAATATTTCTTAAAGAGATCTAATCCTCCTTGCACTGTTCCACACCTCGAAAACTCTAATAACATTTGCAAATATGCCTATTAAAGCTGCAAGAAGATAAAGGTAGATAAAGCCTTCCATACTTATGAAAACTGTAACATTTTCAGTGACATCCACAACTACCTCGAGAGTAAAAAGCTTAAAGAAGAATATTAGATAAACAATTGATAGCAGGAGATCTCCAAGAGCCTGTCTGGTGGTTTTTTCAGATGAAACGCTTTTAAAGAACTGTACTCCAGCTATAATTATGCCCATACGCATAATCCAATTAATGTAATTCTCTAAAGCAAGCTGAGGAAATTGAACTAAATATTTGGTGTATATTATGTAGGGTAAAGCAACGTAGAAAAACAAACTTGAGATTGCAACAAATACGCCTTTTCTTAAAAGTTTTCTATCAGTCAATCAGCTAACCTCCAATAAAACCTCATATGTAAACCCTAGTTCGGATGAAAACACGACTTTAACGGTAGAATCATTTGGAACTACAAACGGTAGAGTATGATCAGATATATGTCTATCTTGAAGAACAGAAACTGAAAGTGTATCTATGTAAGTTTCTTTGGAATTCTGCAAATAAAAATACGAGATATTTAGCATGTAAGAATAGTATGCTGGACTATAGAATTCATAGTTTATTATCACGCTTTTATGCGTAGAATTATAGTCATTTACTGTTAAATAAACTTTTAATTGATCTAGTGGTGCTTCCCATTCAATGGGTTGTTTAACGGTGATACCAAAAGGTATGAGGCCTAAAGCATATTCACCTTCAATTTCTAAAATCATAAGAATCAGAGCATCGTTTAATATTAATTGTTTATATGAAAAGAGCTGCGATAAAGGTACCTGAAGGTCAAAAGACTTATATTGCAGTGAAGAACTCGCGGGTATTTTTCCAAGCGATTGTGAAACCTGAGCAAAAGTTTCATTCTCATATTGATTTTGAAATATTAAAGTAACATTTAAATCGTCGAATTCGTAAAACCCAGCGTTTTGAACAACTATTGTTCCTTTCACGTAAATGTTAAAATCTTCATTTATTCCGTATTCAGCTGATTTGACACTAATATTCACGTAAATTAAGGAGAAAATAGCGGTAAATATCATAATTCCTAGAAATATTTTGAGAAATATTGAGAAAATGTTTATTATGCTGCTAATTTTCACCAAGAAACTACACCTTCCAAACGTATAGTAGTATTGATATCATAA
>JAGGSW010000064.1 GCA_021158895.1 Candidatus Odinarchaeota archaeon
TATTCAAGTAATTCGCTCGATTTGATATTTATTTTTGATAAATTCGGGATAAATGCTTCTATTAAGTAAATGATTAATAAAAAATGTTAAAATATTTGGAATTCATAATATTTTCCGTTTTTTGAGGATGATGATTATTGCTATGACTGCTACTACGGAGATCGAAGTTCCAATAATGTAGGGAACTAAATTATTAGCAGAAGGCTCTGTGAGTGATTGTATCGTGTAGCTGTATGTTTCGCTCTCAGCCCAGTTTCCAAAGATGTCTTCAGCATATATTTTGTAGTGAATTGTTCCTCCTTCTTCAGGTAAAGGTATTGATGCATAGTATAGGTGTGTTGACTCGTCATAAGTCATATTTACTGTTATCCAAGAAGAATCGTTAAGGTACATTAACTGGGCCTTTGCAATTGGGCTCCAATCTGAAACTCGAGCATATATGATTAAATTTGAAGTGTTAAACGGTTTTATTTGCTCTCCTATTATAATCGATATCTGAGGTGGTGCAGAATCATTTTTGTTCCAGTTGCCCCATTGATCTGTTATGTATAGAGTCAGAGTAGCATCTTTTAGCCATGTTGCATTAACTATGTTTGATTCAAAAGTTCCTTTGAAAACATTAGTTAATTCTTCTGGACCTAGGAGTTCTCCGGTTGGTGGGGCAGGGTACCCTAGCCATGGAAACTCCAACTCGTAGTATGGTGGATCTAATTGTCTAAGGTTCGGACCCACGTAACAGTAACATCCAAAGTATCTCAACGTGTCTTTAGAACCGCTTCCACCGAGTAGGCTTTGATCAATAACAGAATATTCGAATTTTATTTTGAAATGCGTTGCATTCACCCATGTTTTCTGGTCGTTGTACGTTTTAATGAGCGGTCCTTCATCATCTAAGATTGTAGGTATTTTCACTGGCTGATCAAGAGGGTAATAATCATACCACCCAGGACATATCTCATATGGGATTGTTTGTTTATCCCAGTCATCCCAATAGTTACCAACAGGCTCATCTTTGAAGCCATACATTATCTGAGAAATGTTTAGATAGAATAGACCAGATCCCCATAGACCTCCACCACCGCCTGGACCAACTACAGCGTGTTTTTTGTTCTGAATGAAGTTATTTTCATATATGTTCCCTCCGGTTGAATTAACGTAGATACCGATGTTATTGTATGATATTTCGTTTTTCTGTATCCTCATATAACTGTTAAAGTAACCAGGAGGAAAGTCCATGTATATTCCATGGGTGTTGTTTCTTATGTAGTTTCCTATGATTCTTGTGTCCCCGGCTAGATTTTCAAGGTGGTTCCAGTATAGAACACCTTGGTAGACACATCTATATATGAAGATCCCGGCAAATGAGTGATTGTAAATTTTGTTGTTTAGTATCGTGTTTACGGGACATTCTTCAAAGTAGATTCCATTATGGGCAGAGTGTATTGTGCAGTTGTAGATCTTTGTCATGCTGCTTTCCCAGCAGAAAATGTTATTGCCTTTTGAGTTGCTGATTTCACTGTTTTTGACTGTTACAAAATTGCACCCTATAATTATAATGTTAGAATAGGTGTTTCCAGATACGTAGCATTTATCTATAGTTATCTTTGCTGCACCTCTGCTGGGAACTTTTCCTTGCTCCCACATACGCATTAGTGCTCTTAACCGTACACCAGCATCATAGATATCTGGAGATTCTACGCATATACCAACGTTATTGTTGATCACAGTATTATTAAAGAAGTCTATGTAAGACGAATTAATAATCGCTACACCAACACTATTATTGGAAAACACGTTATTACCTATTATTGAGTGATCTGCATTGTAGAGAAGGATACCAAAGTCATAGTTATCGTGTATCACACTGTTCAATACTACTGCATACTTTGTTTCAATGCATAATCCACCTCTATCTAGAGTACCAAATAATCCGGCTCCCGAAATCTCGGAACCGTTAATAAAAATTTTTGAACCCCTTCTAGCAACCATGTAATAGTATCCAGTTTCCTTTTTCACTTTAGAGTTTATTATATAAAGGGCTCCACCAGGTAGTACCTCTATTTTGATCGGCTTCACAGAGCCTTGAACATTAATTTCTGAATCCAATAAAACTAGGGTAGAATTCACTAGTAAATCTCTGTCCAGGATTAAAGTTTCACCATTATAGATAGTGGGTTCATCGATTATTGTTGGTTCGTGATATTCGAAGTAAGGTCTAACCTCTATCATTGTTAGAATTGTTAACTCTGGAATAGTTATAGTTACGGTGTCTCCACTGATGTTGTAAGGTATTTCAAATCCTTCTGGGTGTTTCTCATTGTAGACCCATATAGATAGTTCTTGGTCTCTAAGTTGAGGTGGAAGTTTAAAGCTAAAATCGACATCGTAATCCTTGATAACCCTGTCTTCTGCGAAATCGTAATTAAAGTTGATAATACCAAATATTAGTGCGTTTTCTTCTTGGTTAAGAAACCTGTAAATATGGGCTCTTGGTGATAAGCTATCACTCCACATTTCAGGGGGAACATACTGGTTTAAAATGTTTTTGAAAGAATCCAAAACATAGTCTGCTAATGGGTCGTGAAGCATTCTCAACTTAAGATATTGACTCGGTGAAATACTGGTGATAGAGACTATTAATCCATCACCAACTTGGTATACTCCACCATCAAAGTAATTGGAAAAAGCCCTATTAACTGGTTCTCCAAGCCCGTTGCGTGTTGCTATCTCACCTATTCCAATAATTACTCCACCGTTTTGCACATATTGCTCAAGCAACGCGACTTGATCATCTGTTAAACAAATAGTTTCTGGAAGTACTATTGCTTTGTATTTTGAAAGCTGTGCTAACGAAGGGGTAATATTTAACCAGTAACCATCACCAAATACGATCACGTCAGCAGACCGGTGAGAATCGGCTAGTAGGTAGTAGGTGCCTTCATAGCTATCGTAGCCCTGAGTAAAATTCGTGAAGTAAAAATTTGTTGCAAAAGAGTATACCAAGCCGATATCTCCGTACGAAGGTTGCCAGAATAGTTGAGGATTTTCTTGAAATAGTCTTGTGAATTGTGTAAAGTGTGTCTTGTTTGTTCCTCCGCTTACTGGAACACGACCTCCACACATTACTATCTCAGCAAGAGCTAAGTATTGCTCTTCTGGATCACTGGTTTTATTCCAGCCAGAGGTATACCACTCTGAAAACCCTGTGGATTCCAGAGAGCTCCATGGGGTAATCCATAAATTAAATGTCTTGTTTAAGCTCTGATATATTTTGAATTTCATACTCGCTGTTCTGTTAGGGTAGTTTGGCCAAGTGTATTCCCAGTGAACTGCATCTACATATGGTGTCACGATAATGTCATTAAACGTTGTTTTTGTTGATATGTAGAAATCTCTTCCACTTTCTTCTTCCCACTTTTTCACATTCTCCCAAATAGCTTTATAGAAATCAAGTAAAGTTTTAAGATTAAATTCAATGAATTCACGCCAAAGAGCCTCAGCATACTTGTTTCCCTTAGGCCCCTCGACCCCAGGATGAGCTATTGTTATATGATTTATAACGAGGGAATTGTGGTGATAACCTAGATCCCTTAAATATTGTGTGAAGTTAAACGCATCTATGTCTGTTATGTTGAATTTCTGTTCTAGCTCAGTTGAATTATATTTAGATGCTAGATATTGATTAAATCTTTGCATTGTTTCTGGATCAAAACTACCAATTCTAAAGTAACCATCCCCACCATCTATTTCAATACCATCAAAACCAGCATCAAAGAGCAGTTTTAGGAAATTTATATAGAATTCACGCCAAGCACTCCTGCCTTCATACCCTATACCATACGGTGGATCAATAAAGTACGTCCCATTAAGATCCATAGGGGCAATATCCTTTATTGAGAGATTCCAGTGGTAAATGAAATCTTCACGTTCACTAACACTGCTAACTCCGGCTGTATACAATATTATTCTTGTCCCAACCCCATGTAATTCGTTTGTTTTAGCCACCGCCACCTCAAATTCCTCTTTATAATCAAGGCGAAAGAAATCGCCCAAAGTTGTTACTCTCAGCGGATATTCTGTAAAAACCCCAAAACCGCCAAAGTCCATTTTATGAAACTTGACATTATTTAGTTTCTTCACCGTAGGTTCTATCTTTATTGGTTGTATCTTGTGAGCATATACTCTTGGACTTGAAACTCTGATGAATGATGCCATGAAAATTGTTATTACAATTAGGATAGCAAAAATTTTGAAGAAGTTGAGGGATTTCTTCCTCAAATCGTTATAACCCCCCTTTTAACATTGTGTAGTTCTTAGT
>JAGGSW010000044.1 GCA_021158895.1 Candidatus Odinarchaeota archaeon
TTTTTAGATCGCTAAAAACCATAACTGCATTTTCTCTCTGAAGTTCACCTTTATTATATAAACCTGTTTCAACTCCAAAAAATGTTACCCCTACTTTTTTAGCTGCATGTGCATCAATAATACTATCACCCACAAAAACCGCTTCTTTTGGGGAGATATTAAGAGCTGACAGTACTAATCGAAGACCAGTAGGGTCAGGTTTAAGAGCTTGTGAATCGTCTCGCGTGATAATAACATCAAAAAACTTGGCTATATCATGTTTTTTCAATACAATATTCGTAGCAAATTTTCCATTATTAGTTAAAAGACCTATCTTAAGTCCGATAACCTCAATACTATCCAGTACCAGTGATGAAAGATCCTTTAATTCACTAATCTTTGCCGCTTTAACTTCAAATTTATCTGCTATACGAAATACCAGTGGGGCAACTTTTAAGGCTAGGTCTTTACGATTGTTTTTTAAAAAATATTCTCTGGATTTTTTGATCATATCTGCAATTTTAGTATCCAGACTAAGCATGTTCTTCGGAACTCCTAACTCTAGAAGTCTGTGAATAATTTCTCTTTTCATTCCAATAATATCTAACTTGAATTTTATTAAAGTTCCATCAAGATCAAAGATTATCGCCTTAGTCTCCGTAAAACCGCTTCTCATCGTGATCATCCTTACAAATACCATTTTGTGCAATCCATCGTAACCCGAAATTATTTAATGTAATCAAATTTCGTCCACTTTTCGAATTTATGCTTTACCACTGAACTGACTAAGAGATATATGGAAAAACTTTTAAGTAATGATATAAGATTTGATGTAGTTAAATTCGGAGCATGGTTGGGATGCCCTGCCAATTTCAATAATAAAAAAGAAAAAACTCTTTTTCAAAAATAGTGGATGTCAAATCGAGCAAAATTCTACACTACTTCTAAATAAATCAATAATTCCTAGTGGGGGTGCCAAACATAACTAAGGAAACCAGTACCGAAATAGAAGTATATCCCATTGAAAGAGAAACCCTTAGTACGCTTTATAATCTTGGAGGTAAAGCGACACCAGAAGAAATATCAAAAGAATCAAACATCCCACTGAAGAAAATTTTGACTTCAATATACTCATTACAGAACAAAAACCTAGTTAGAGTACACGAAAAAGAAATAACAAAAGTCGAATTAACAGAGGAAGGACTAGAATATGCTGAAAAAGGGTTGCCCGAATACAGATTACTGAAAGCACTTCTACAAAAAACAAAAATACCAATAAGAGAACTCCTAGAAAAAGGAATCGAAGGACTGGAGAAAACCCAAATAAACCTAGCTATAGGCCATCTCAGAAGCAAAAAATGGGCAAAGATAATTAAAGACAAAGACCCCTATATTGTAATAACAAAAGAGGGAGAAATCGCAGCAAAAGAAGGGTTGCCCGAACAAGAGGTTCTCAAGATCGTAATGGAAAAAAAGCAAGCCATCGTGGAAGAAATAGGAAAACCAAAAATTGTAGAAGAATTAATTAAGAGAAAACTTGCAACTACAAAAACCGAGACTCAACGGACAGTTATAATCACAGAACTCGGCAAAGACGTAATAGAAGGAAAAGTTAAGATACCAGAGATGGTTAAAAAACTCACAAGAGACTTAGTAGTAACTGGAAAATGGAAAGAAGTAAAATTAAAGAAATATGATGTGACAATCGAACCTCCAAAGATATATCCCGGGAAGAAACATCCATATCTTGAATTTCTGGAAGAAGTGAGAAGAGCACTAATAGGTCTAGGATTCCAAGAGGCAAGAGGCCCATACGTAGAATTAGAATTCTACAATTTTGACCTTCTATTTCAAGCGCAAGATCACCCAGCAAGGGAAATTCATGACTCGTACATTTTAGAGTATCCCAATAAAGGTGAAATAAAATCAAAAGAACTTGTGGAGAAGGTTAAAGCAACTCATGAAAACGGTTGGATAACCGGGTCAAGAGGATGGGGATACAAGTGGTCCTTCGACCTTGCACGACGACTAATTTTAAGGTCACAAACAACAGCAGTAAGCATGAGATACCTAATTGAACATAAACAACCACCAATCAAAATGTTCTGCATAGACAGAGTATTCAGACCAGACGTGCTTGATGCTACACACAGTATGGAATTCTGCCAATGTGAAGGCATCGTAGTCGACAAAGGCTTAACTTTAAGACATCTACTAGGAGCATTAAAAGAAATATTACAAGCACTAGGATTTAAAGAATTCAAATTTAAACCAGGATACTTCCCATTCACAGAACCAAGTGTAGAATGTTTCATAAAGCATCCAGAGCTCGGGTGGATAGAAGTAGCAGGTTCAGGACTTTTCAGACCAGAGGTGTTAATACCTCTAAACATTCCACACCCAGAAGTTCAAGTGTTAGCATGGGGAATAGGAGTTGAAAGGCTTGCAATGACAGCTCTAGGTGTAAATGACATAAGATATCTTCGCACACACGACTTAGAATGGTTAAGAGAAAAGGAGGTGCTCTAATGCCAACAATACAAGTACTCTATAACGATTTATGTCAACTACTTGGAAAGCAAATACCACTCGAAGACTTGAAAGAATATATTCTATTAATTAAAGGCGAAGTGGAAAAGGTTACACCTATAGAGCAAGGGAGTGAAATAATTGACTATGAGCTGTCCGTCGAAATAACCAGCGATCGACCGGACATGTTATCAACAGAAGGATTAGCAAGAGCATTAAAAGGGTTCCTCGAGATAGAACTTGGTCCACCAAGCTACACAATCAAAGAAACAAACATCACCGTAAAGGTTGACAAATCAGTTTCTTCCGTAAGACCTTACATTGTCTGCGCAATAATTAGAGGAATAGAAATGTCAGATCCACTAATTAGACAAATAATGCAATTACAAGAAAAACTACACACAACACATTGCAGAAATCGAAGAAAAGGATCCATAGGAATTCATGACCTAGACAATGTGGAACCTCCCTTCACATATTATGCAGAGGATCCAGACAAAATAAAATTCGTACCATTGGGCGAAACGAAAGAAATGACGGGAAGAGAAATCCTGCAAAAGCACCCAAAAGGAATAGAGTACGGAAAAATAATAGAAAAATACAATAAGTATCCTCTACTGGTAGATAAAAATAATGAAGTATTATCTCTCCCACCAATAATTAATGGAATAGTCACGCGAGTCACAGAGAAAACAAAAAATCTTTTCATCGACGTAACAGGAACAGATTGGAGAATAGTTACAACAACATTAAACATTGTAGCCTCAAACATAGCTGAACGAACAGGAAGTATAGAATCAGTTAAAATAATATATCCAGACAAAGAGATAAGAACACCAGACTTTAAACCAACAGAAATGACAGTAGAAATCAATTACGCAAACAAAATCCTAGGCATCGATCTAACACCAGATCAAATGATAAAGTGCCTTAGAAAAGTAAGATTGGATGCGCACGTAGTAAATAGTGATAAAGTAAAAGTTCAAATACCACCATATAGGGTGGATTTTCTCCATCCAATCGATATAGTCGAAGACATAGCAGTAGGATACGGATTTAACAAACTTGAACCAGAACTTCCCCCAACAATAACAGTAGGAAAAGAACTCACAGAAACAAAGATAATAAGAAAAATCAGAGACCTAATGATCGGACTAGGATTCCAAGAAATATTCTACTATGTGATGTCAAGCGAAGATATTCAAGTAAGAAAAATGAGACTAAAAAACATTAACTTGGTGAAAATAGCAAACCCAGTTTCAAAAGAATATTCCGTAATGCGTCGCTCACTAATACCAGGATTATTAAACATCGTAAGCAAAAATGCGCATGTAGAATTACCCCATAAAATATTCGAAGTAGGAGATGTCATAGTATTTGACGAATCAAGCGAAACAAAGACGAGAAACAACACCAATTTAGCAGCCTTAATAAGTGACTATTCAATAAGCTATGAAGACATACAAGCAGTGCTATATGCTGTACTAAGAAACTTAAAGATCAAATTTAAAGTAGAACCAACATTACATCCTTCATTTATTGAAGGGAGAACAGCAAAGATACTAGTAGATAACAAAGAGCTAGGAGTAGTAGGAGAAATACACCCAGAGGTACTAGAAAACTTCAAAATAGAGAATCCAGTTGCTGCCTTTGAGATAAACATACAGGAACTAACAAAACAAACCCTATCTTAACTTTATTTGTTAAAAATAAAAAAGATTTGATATATTG
>JAGGSW010000128.1 GCA_021158895.1 Candidatus Odinarchaeota archaeon
GAATAATAGTGTTAATAAATGGTAGACCCGCAACGCTGGAGACTGAGGTAAAGGATAGCGACCAAATAGTAGTTATGCCGGTTATAGGCGGTGGTTAAGAACCTTATTTTAACGTAGATCGTGTTTTTATAAACGTGAGAAAGAAGTATAGGAACAATAGACATTTATCTTGTCTCTCATTTTAAGTAATTGTTTTATTTGCGTGTACCGTTAGTATTTCGCCGAAATAGAGTGTATGGTAGTCTCCCTCTGGGTAGAATGATGAAACGACTTCTTTTGGTACTTTAGATGAATCCAGATCCGTTTTGTATATTACTTTGCATTCGTAATTAATTGGACACTGTTCAATTATCGGGGACTTTACATATTTGCTGGGGACTACTTTGAGGTTTTTCTCCTTAAATTTATCGTGATCTCTACCGGAAACGGTGCCGCAATATTCTACTATGTCGCTCATGTCTTCGGTAGGAACGTTAACTGTAAAGTCTCCTGTTTCCTCAATCAATTTGTACGTATATCTTGAAGGTCTTACTGCCACAACAAACACTGGCTTATACCAGATAACGCCAATAAAACCCCAACCAATCGTCATAACATTTGGTTTCCCATCTTTGCTTGTGGAAACCAGTAGAAGCCCTGGATCCTGCATCAACTCTAAAGTTTTTCCCACATATTTTACAAAGGAAACCTCAACTTTACTCATATTAATCCCTCCATTTAACGTATTTCGCAATTAATCTTACCTTCAAAGGAAATTTAAGTTAGATGTCACATAAGAGATTTAAAGAGATTCACAGTAGATCTTTGTATTCCAAGGTAATGATTGTTACGATTAGTGGAATCGTGATAAATCCTATTACGGCTGCAAGACATATTGTTGGGTTCATGGTTACTAGATATCCTATTGGGGACTTTTCTCCGAACACTATGTGTCCTAGATAGTAGCTTGCATCATTAGTTATGTCTAAATACGACAGTTTTTGGGATATGACTTCTCCAAGGGTTCCAGGTATCAACTGGCTAATTAATGAAACAGCGATTCCACATCCTAAACTGTATGCAAGTACTCCGAAAACGGCGAAAAGAGTTCTTTTTGTAAAGGAGGACAGTAGAACTGTGAAGTTGCATATTGCCATTATAAACATCCACGTAACTCCGATATACTTGAAGATCAACCATCCAACTTTTGAAAGCATTTTTAATGCCGTGAAAGAGAAGCTAAAAAAGCTAAAAGATACTATGAGTACAAGAGTAAGATAAACAGCAGATGCGGTTAGAAAACTTATAATGGCGAAAGCTAAGATTTTAGGGAGAAATAACCAACTTCTAAGCACTGGTTTTGTTGCAAATAAATCAAATGTTCCTGTACTTCTTTCGCCTGCGATAAATTCACTAGCAAATATCGCTGTAACTATAAGTATTGGAAAACCAAGCCAGTAGCCTATAATCATAGAATAAAGCGATTTTACAGTCTCTTCAAATTCTTTTGAAAAAACTTCCGTAAGATCTCTTCCCTTATATACGATACTCATTAGCTCTATGTTTTGACTGGATGCTGGAAGCCAAAATAGCAAAGATGTTACCGTTAGTATAAGTACTGGGAGTATCATTAAAATTACGAAAACTAGAAATCTTTTATTTTTAGACATTAGTCTAAGTTCTTCTCCTAAAAGTCTCCCAAGTTTTATTAATTCGGATGAAAGCTCTCCACCTTTAACTTTTTCCCTGTAAAACCTTAAGATTTTCACGTTATTTTTCCTCCACAACAATGAATCTTGTAAATATTTCTTCCAAAGTTTCGCCCTTATGAGAAAAATAGTAAAGCCTGATATTTTCATTTAAAATAATATTTAGTACCTCTTTTTCAAATTTTTCTTGATCAGATACCTTTACGGTTATTACTTTCCCAGTGGTCTCAATTTCTTTAACGAAGTCTTTATTTTTAAGCCTATTAACCAATATCTCTGGTTTATCGACCTCTATGCGATATATTGTTTTAATTTTAGATAATTCCTTAAGACTACCTGAAACAATGGTTACACCTCTATTAATTATGGCAACATGATCAGCAACTTTTTCGACCTCGGCTAAAATATGTGTTGATAATAATACTGTTTTGCCTTGTTTGTCAACGAGTTCCCTTATTTTCCTTAAAATTTCTACTCTACCGGTTACATCCAGGTTTGTAGTTGGTTCGTCAAGAATTAAAATGTCAGGATCGGTAACTAAAGCTTGAGCTATACCCACACGTTGCTTCATGCCAGCAGATAAACTTCCAAACTTCTCATATTCCCATCCACTCAGTCCTATCCATTCTAAAAGTTCTAAACCACGTTCCTCTGCCTCTCTTCTACCCATACCATAAAGAATGCCCACGTAGGTAAGCATATCGAGAACAGTCCATTTCTCGTTAAAAGTAAACTTTTCGGGAAGATATCCTATATGTTTTTTAGCGCCTATACTACCTGCAGGGTAGCCCATGACAAGAATTTTGCCGCTATTTGGTTTTATTAAGCCTAAAATCATCTTTATGGTAGTGGTTTTCCCAGCGCCATTAGGTCCAAGTAATCCAAAACATGATCTAGATGGAACTTTAAACGAAACGTTCCTAACGGCGGGAAATTCTCCATAATATTTGGAAACATGGCTAACTTCAATAACAGTATCCATTTCATTCTCCTTCTCTTATTTTTCTTCTCTTAGGAGTTTTAGGCCACGTGAATATTAATATCAAAACTGTTGGCGTTAGAGTCACCGTAAGGAAGATGACATAATAGTATTGCCATGCAATACTTAAATTAAGACCTAGAGATGAATTCAAGATGTATACGTGTAGAATTTCTTTTTCTTTGTTTTCTTCGATCCATCTATAAAGTATTCCAGATTTTGCATCGTATTCAGCTTTAATTCGAATAGTTTCGTTTTCAAAAGATAGTTCTAAACTTTTTCTGAGGGTGGAAAGGTAGAAATAACTGTTGTACTTCTCGACTTTCAACTTTCTATTTAATATTGAAACTGTATCGTCCTTCTTGATGTTTGGATTTATCCACCAAGGAATCCATCCATCACTACTATTTGTCTTCCATTGCTGAAAATTAACCTCAATATATCTTGTTTTAAACGGGAACCCCGTAAATTGCATTTCCCCTATAATCACGCTACTCGAATTAACCTGTTTTTCAAACCATACATAAACTTGAGTTGCAAACGTAGCTACGTAAGTGTCGTTGTCATAGACATCCTCAAAAATTAGTTCTGAATAATTGGCTATGAATGGATGTGAAATATCAGGTTCTTCAGCATGGGATGCGGAGGTAATGGGTATCAAAACGTAGAAAAACATTAAAAACAATATGAGATACTTAGCGGATAAAAGTTTTAATCTAATCTTCTTATTTCTTCTCTTATTTACGTAAAACATGAAAAGTGGCAGTAAAAATGCTAGAACAATGGATGTTAAGAGTGGGCGTGTTAATTCTCTCGGAAAAGTAGAACTACTAGGTAAAACTTTCATGAGTATATAGTTACTTGAGATGACATCTTCTTTTTCTGACCCATTTCTAAAAATGACGTCGACTGAAATACTGTATTTCACCATAATATCTTTACCAGCTGTATCCGAAGCCGTAGTGACGGTGAAAATCCAAGGTATGGAAGTTGGGAAAACAAATTCGAGAGAAGTGTTTTGAGTCAAAACCTTGCGAACAAACTTCTCTGGCTGGAAAAATAAGGGGATATTTCTATCTTCAGGAGGTAGCAACTTAACTTTCGAAATCTGGGAAAAATTGAATAAAACTGTAAAAACCATAATGAGACTGGTTTGTTCTAGTTCTTTAAACGGTTCTATAAACATATAAACCTTAATTGTAACATTATAGACTTTATGTTCCTCCTCTAACACAACAGGTTTAAGTTGTAGATTATCATTGTTTGTGATTGAGCAAAACCCATTAAAGTTAAGGGTAATTGATGATACAATTATGAAAACAAACATGGTGCAGCATATTTTATATGGAAGATGACGGATGTATTTTACCACTTTATTCACCGCATTTCTTTACGGTCATTCTGAATATTAAGAGACTATAAAACTTTAATTGCTGCATAGCATATATTTTGCATTCGTTGACTAAAATCGTACCTTTAATATAAGATCTACTTAACGGTTCCGTTTTCAAATAAATGTTTGACATTAATATAGAAATTACT
>JAGGSW010000100.1 GCA_021158895.1 Candidatus Odinarchaeota archaeon
GCACTTGCAGCGTTAAAAGAAGGTAAGTATATGCAGAGCTTTCCAACATTCGGCCCGGAAAGACAAGGAGCGCCAATACAAGCCTTTACAAGAATCAGTGAAAAACCAATCAATTTACATGCAAATGTATACTATCCAGATGTGGTTGTAGTGTTAGATCCAACACTACTTGGCCCTTCGGTCGTAGAAGGCATAAAGAAAGACACTGTGATAATTGTGAATACGGATGAATCACCCCAGGAAATTAAGAAAAAACTCGGAGTAGAAGATAACGTTGTATGGACAGTAAACGCCACTGATCTGGCTATTAAAATTTTAGGCCGCGCGATCACGAACACAGCAATGTTAGGCGCAATTGTTAAAGCTACGGAAATTGTTAAACTGGAATCAGTTCTTGAAGCGACAAAGGAAAGATTTCCAGAAGAAATAGCTGAGAAGAATATAGAGTTAATTAAAAAAGCTTATGAGGAGGCGGTAAAAGGATGAGTTCCGAGGAAAAACTTCCTGGTTGGAGAGAGATACCCATTGCTGGCGTACCATATAAACCTAGCACAGAGTACAAAACAGGGGACTGGAAAGTATATAAACCGGTAATAAACTATGAAAAATGCACAAAATGCATGTTTTGTCACACATACTGTCCTGATGGGGCTATAAAAATTAGAGAAGATGGTTTTCCAGAGCCAGACTACGATTTTTGTAAAGGCTGTGGAATATGTGCCGAAGAATGCCCCGTTAAAGCCATTGAAATGGTTAAGGATTAGGAGGGAGATGAATGGCAGTTAAACAAATTGTTATGGGTTTAAATGGTGATGAAGCTGTTGCATATGCCATAAAACAAGTAGATCCAGATGTAGTTGCTGCTTACCCAATCACTCCACAAACTATAATTGTAGAAAGATTTTCTGAATATGTTGCCAACGGCGAAGTCCATACAGAATTCGTCGCTGTAGAATCTGAACATAGCGCTTTAAGTGCCTGTGTTGGAGCTGCTGCCGCAGGGGCCAGAGCTTTCACAGCAACCGCTGCAAACGGTCTAGCACTCATGTGGGAAATTTTATACATAGCAGCTTCCTGTAGGCTTCCAATAGTTATGGCAATCGTAAACAGAGCTCTAAGTGCTCCAATCAACATACATTGTGATCATAGCGACGCTATGGGTGCAAGAGACAGCGGATGGATCCAAATCTTCTGTGAAAACAGCCAAGAAGCCTATGACTCTACGATACAAGCTTGGAGAATAGCAGAACACCCCGACGTACAGCTACCAGTTATGGTTTGTCTCGATGGCTTCGTATTAAGCCACACATTAGAGAACGTTATGACCTTACCAAACGACATTGTTAAGAAATTTGTTGGTGAAAGAAAATTTGTGACAGTTAAAAATCACTTTGGAAAGGAAGTACCACTCATCCTAGATCCTGAAAACCCAATTACCATTGGCCCATTAGATCTCTACGATTTCTATTTTGAACATAAAATGCAACAGATTGATGCCATGGGAAAAGCCCCTAAGGTCATCGAGGAAATTGGCAAAGAATACGGTGAACTCTCCGGCAGAACATATGGACTAGTTCACCCCTACAAGCTCGAAGATGCAGAAATCGCCATTGTTGGTCTTGGCTCAACAATGGGAACCGCAAAGATAGTCGTGGATAAACTAAGGGAGAAGGGAGTAAAAGCAGGTCTTTTAAGGGTAAGGGCGTTCAGGCCATTCCCGGTTAGGCAAATAGTTGAGAATCTGAAAGATAAAAAGGCGATAGGGGTTCTTGACAGGGCTGCAAGCTTTGGAGCATATGGCGGCCCACTATTCAATGAAGTAAGGAACGTTTTCTACGATCAAGACATAAGACCGTTGATTTCAAATTATATATATGGTCTTGGTGGCAGAGATATGCCTCCTCAACGATTAATGACGATCTTTGAAGATCTACAGAAAATTGCAGAAACAAGAAGAATTGAAAAAACTGTAAAATATATTGGAGTTAGAGGATAGGAGGGGGAAAAATGAGTGAAATACGAACCTTAAAAGATCTTGCCCAAAAACCCGATTTATTAATGTCAGGACACAGGCTTTGCGCGGGATGTGCAGCAGGAATAATAGCAAGACTTGCATTAAAAGCGACACGTGGACCAACTATTGTCACCAATGCTACTGGATGCCTCGAAGTAGCGACGACTATTTTCCCGTACTCTTCTTGGAAAGTACCTTGGATACACAACGCTTTCGAAAATGCAGCAGCTACCGCAAGTGGAATTGAAGCAGCATTCAGAGCAATGAAAAGGATAAACAAAGGGCCACTAGCAAAATACGAACACGTAGATGTAATGGTGTTTGCAGGGGACGGAGGAACCTACGACATAGGATTCCAATCCTTAAGTGGGGCTTTCGAAAGAGGACACGACTTTCTGTACATACTATATGACAACGAAGCCTACATGAATACAGGTATCCAGAGAAGTGGCAGTACCCCACGTTGTGCATGGACCACAACTTCTCCAGCTGGCACTGTTATACCAGGTAAGCGAGAATGGAAAAAACCCATTGCGAGAATAGCTGCTGAACACGAGATACCATATGTAGCAACTGCAAGTCCAGCATACCCTATGGACCTTGTCAAAAAGGTTAGAAAAGGCTTAGAGGTTGAAGGACCCGCATTTGTACACGTGTTGTCTCCATGTACACGTGGCTGGAGGTATCCACCAGAAAAAACTATAAAAATAGCCAAGTTAGCGGTTGAAACATGTTTCTTCCCATTATGGGAAGCAGAATTCAAAAATGGTGAAATAGTATACACATTATCTGCTCCCAGCGAAAGAATCGCCAGAAAGCCGGAGTTAAAGAAACCTATCGAAGAATACCTAAAACTTCAAGGTAGATTTAGTCACTTATTTAGACCTAAAAGGAGAGAGGATCTCATAAATGAAATTCAACAATGGGTAGATCGTGAATGGAAACTAATACTAAAGAGATGCGGAAAACTCTAAACCTAATTCATTCTTTTCTTTAAATTCCATAATTTATTTATCTTAGATTCTTGTTATCAATCTTTAACTTGCAGCAAAATCAACTTCTAACCACTGTTTTTAATACAGCGTGACACTAAAATTTTGAAATTACGATGAATTTAAATCTAGATAAAGATAGATTAAATTAGAGATGGTGACAATGTCTATAAAGCTTAAGCTTTCTATGTTTGGGTCAGTTGCTGCCATAATCGGAATAACAACCCTAGCATTCTTATTCTTCATAGAATTTTTCACAGACCTAACGTTCTATTATGCAGTAGTTTTTGCTGTAATATTCAATCTCTTCCAATGGCTTATAGCCCCTTACATAATACAAGCTGCATACAAGTGTGTTGAAGCAGATGAGAGAGAATACTGGAACTTGCATAGAATTTTGGACAAAATTTGCACAGATTCAGATCTGAGGAAAAAACCAAAGCTAATGATAGCCGAGGTACAGCTTCCCAATGCTTTTGCTTATGGCAATTTTTTAACAGGCAGTAGAGTAGCAGTTACTAGAGGGCTTCTTACTACTCTTGAAATAGAGGAAATTGAAGCTGTAATGGCACATGAAATAGGACACATAAAACATAAAGACATGTCGATAATGATGTTCGTTTCTTTGCTTCCAGCAATTTTCTACTGGATTGGAAGAGTTATGATGTATAGCATCTGGCTAAGTTCTTGGGGGACCAGGGACAGAAGAGGAGGATCAGCTATACTAGTCGCAATAGGTTTCTTCTCTCTTCTAATTTACTTCTTCTTAAATTTGTTTGTTTTAGCATTTAGCAGGTTAAGAGAATACTATGCAGACGAACACGCTGCACTTACCATTCACGATGGATCTAGAAAGCTCTCTGAAGCCCTAGCTAAGATTAACATTTATATGACCAAAATGATCGCCAGGAATCCCCGTGCTGTACTTGTACCTTCTCAGCTTGCTTTTAGACCACTACTTATTACAGATCCTGAACGAGCTGCATCGGAGGCTAAACAACTTCAAGTTCTTACGGGATACTCTGACTATGAACTAGTGGAAATGCTTCGTAGAAGAAAATTAAAACTTTCAGATAAAATAATGGAAATTTTCTCCACTCATCCAAATATTACTAAAAGACTAAGAAGATTAGAGAAATTAAAATTAAGATAAGTTTTGAACCATTAGCTATTTTAAGCTACGGAACAATGAGTCTTTTATCTATATATAAT
>JAGGSW010000130.1 GCA_021158895.1 Candidatus Odinarchaeota archaeon
AACTTTGACAGCAGATTTCCATAATAAGTTTATCGTAGTGAAAAGAAAAATAATAAAAGTATTAAAATTTTCAAACAAAACAGAAGGATAACAAAATTATAAATTCTACGTAAAGTTTCACACATAAGCTAAGCTCAATCCAAATTGAATTATTTATAGTTATGTTTAAGAGTTTCCTTTAGTTTAAATAGTGATATTGTTCCTCCAACGAAGTTTAGGAGAGCTGCTATGTAAAGGTTTTTAGCTAATCCTAGTATTTCACCGGTTACTCCGCCGAGAATTGCTCCAAAACTTTTTCCCAAATTCATAGAACTATTTATTATTGACATCCCTCTTCCTCTTTCCTCCTCCGAAGTTAGATCAGAAGTAATGACTACCGATCCAACGTATATACCTGCATAAAGAGGAATTGCCCATAACGCCGCCACTACGTACGGGTTTTGAATATGTAAAAGAATTAAGAAAAGCGCACCGTATCCAAAAGAACTATAGAGAATGACAAGCTTTCTACTTACTCGATCAGCAATTTTGCCGAGTAGAAGCGATGCTACCATACTAGCTAGTGTTGCAGCAGCATTTGAAACGCCCAAAAGAATATAGGTCCCCTTTATACCTTCAATAAAATATATGGAGAAATATGTGGAAAATGTGCTTGTTCCGAAGGAAATGAAAAACACAACAAAAAACAAAGCAAGGATCTGTGTTCTAACAAAAATCTGCCAAAAAGTAACTTTACTTTTCTCTCCCATTTCATAACCGTGTTCAATCACAGTTTCTCTTAAACACACTAAAACAATAAAAGCTCCAATCAAAGATGATAGGAAACCGATGAAAAACACAAAGCTAAGCCCAATAGTTTCAGCACCAAAACCTCCAACTAAGCTACCAGCAAACCATCCAATAGATGTATAGGCTCCATATTTGCCCACACCTTCCCCTTTCATTTCAACATGTTCACTGAGAAACGCGTAGCTAGTTGGAAGTGAAGCTGCGTTAAAAACCGTTACGAAAATGGTTGCCAAAAGAAAGTGGAAAGGATTTCGCAATACAGCATAAAGTAAAGATAGAAGACCCGAAGTAAATAAACCCAAAATTATGAACGGTTTCCGTTTACCAATTTTATCCGATAGATGTCCCCATAAGGGGGAGGCGGTCATAGAAACCAAAGACGGAATAGAGCAAACAGCGCCAATTAAAACTAAAGACGCCCCCTTTATAAAAATGTGAATTGGCATAAAAGCCCATATTAAGCTCCAAGTGAAAGCATCTAAAGCATAACTAATATACAAGGGCATTATCTTTTCCGTTTCATTTTTCAACCACTACCACCTTTAACCGTTCTCTAAATAGCTTTTAACATCTATTTGAAGTCTCTTTGTAACTTCCTGTAGAATTGCATTAAAAATGTGTGATTTTTCTTTTGCGTTTTTATATTCCTTTAGTAAGTTGAAGAGCGGAATTACATCATCATCGGATAAGTTAAAAGTTTCTAATACCCTTTTTCTAACAACTGATCTGGGATTTAAAAAAAGAAACTGAACAAGTTGAGTTAAATTTTTCCCCTTTTTTGAAAAAGCACCCTTATCAAAATCTAAAAAACGCGGTCCGCCGCTGGTAATTATGATGTGACGCTTAGGTAAATGTAATTGACCGTGAACTACGCCAACTTCATCCATTTTATAAGCTTTCCAAAGACTTTTCAAAACCACTTCTCTAATCTTTGCAGGATCTTCTTCCTTCAATAGAAAATCTATTATAAAATCTCCTTCCAAAAATTCTTCTATCAAAAATCTTTTGTTTTCGTCGTAAAAGTAAAGTTTAGGTCCAAGTCTATACTTATTCAAGTAACTTAAGAAATAGGCTTCCTTTCTAGCAGCATTCTTAGCGCACTGCTCATCTTTTTCGATCTTAACAACCATCTTATTTCCATTTTGCTTTAAAAGCAGTGCAACAAAGTTTGTACCTTTCCCTAAATAAGAAAGTTGCCCTTTTTTAACTAACTCCGATAGAATTCTTTTCGCTCTTTCCTCTTTAACCTTATTTGTTGTTAAAATGTCAAGTATTTCTCCCAAGATTTCACACCTTACTTAGGACTTAACTTTAATTCTCTTATTAGGAAACCTCTAATAATCTCGTACAGAAATCCAGCTTCACTGGGCAGTAACATAGAGTGAAACTTTCGAAACATTTATATGCTTCGTATCTCAAATTTAGTGTCTGTAAGCCTGAATGCCCCTTCAGGGCGATATGTGGGGCTCACACAAGATAGATGTGCGGAGTGTTCCCGAAGGGAACGATGAAGGGAGCCGAGCAAGTGTGATGAGACCGTTCCCCGCGAAAGCCTCCCAATGAAACCAGAGGGAGGAAGACCTCGCTAACGAAAGTTATTAAATGTTCCGAAAGTTAGCGAGAGTCAGAACGGAGACCAACAAAAGCTTCCTTCCCTTCTATTAGCAGTACAGGAAAGTGATTGTAAGAAGAAAGCTTTTCTTCACCCTTTTCCCACCTTACATCTACCTTAACGTCAAAGTCTTCTTCAATTAAATCTTTTGTTTCCAAAAGCCATAGATAACATGTATAACTTGGATAATCTTCCTCAGGACCGATAACCTCTATCTTCACCTCCCTCATCCAAAACCCTCCTCGAAAAATTTTTCAAACTCCCTAAGAATTTTTAGTTTGTGATTAACATGGAAGTTAAAACTATATATTTTGAACGTCCAGGACCAGAGAACACCGATAAAACACTTGAAGCAGCGAAGAAAAGAGCACAAGAACTAGGCATCAAATATATTGTAGTTGCAACAACTTCCGGGGAAACAGGGGCAAAAGCAGCTGAAATATTTCAAGGAACAGGTATAGAAGTCATCGTCGTGGCCCATCAATACGGTTTCCGCGAAGCAGGAAAAATAGAGTTAAAAAAGGAGTTTGAAGAGAAAATTAAAAATTTAGGAGCAAAGCTTCTAATAGGAACAGACATTTTCACCATGGTACCCAGAGCTTTTAGAGGAAAACTAGGAGGAGACCCGCTAGATATCGTGAGCGCAACATTAAGAATGTTCTGTCAGGGCGTGAAAGTTTGCGTTGAAATCGCAGTTATGGCAGCAAATGCAGGCCTCGTACCAGTTAATCAAGACATAATAGCCATAGCTGGCACTGGCACGGGAGCAGATACAGCAATAGTGTTGAAACCAGCAGACGTTTCAAGAATGTTCACCGACCTTAAAATCAAAGAAATCATAGCAAAGCCAAGATAACTAAATCACTCTAGAGCGTTCTCATAGCAATTTATTTCTTTGTAGTGGATTGTTTTTGTTTTTCTAACATTTAGATGAGCTGGTGCTGGAGTAAAGAGAGAACTATTGTTCCCTTGAGCAGATAAATAACCTAAAATATCTCATTAACTATTTATTTTAGTAAGGTTAAATGATTTTGGTGTAGTTGAATTGTTAATAAGTGAAATTGCGCCTGGCGTAATTCGAGTACGAGGAGAGTATAAATCCTCCATAGGCTACCCTTCAAGTTACATGTTCTTTGGAGACGATGAAATCGCTATTATTGACACGGGAACCCTAGACTTTCCTCGTAGAGAACTATTAAAAACCATTGAGAAACGTGGTTACGACTTTCAAAAACATGTCAAAATGATTATAATCACACATCCACATCCTGACCACATAGGAGGGCTAAAATGGTTAAGAAACAAAACAAAGGCTGAAGTTGCTGCTTTTGAAGGTGTTGAGGAACTCTTAAAAAAACCGTCAAAAATATTTGAAAAAAATTTTAATGTTGGAACGTTCAGCAAACTAAAGTTAAAAACCCTAAACCCAACCTTTGATTACGAGGAACTAAAAGGTGTGGATGTAGATCACCCACTTGAACAAGGAGAAACCTTAACCTTTGGAAATCATAGATTGAAAGTTTATCATACCGGAGGGCACTGCTTTGGTCACATTGTCCTATACGATCCCTTGAGAGAGGTTCTCTTTGCTGGAGATGAAGTCCTATGTCATCCTCAAAGCCCATTAAAATTCTTCATAGATCTAACTGGGGATGTCGAGAAACGGGAACATGCACTTAAAGTTCTCAACAAGCTAAACCCTAAATATTTACTGCCTGCACACGACGAACCAAGAATGGGGGAGCAAGCAAAAATCGCACTAGAAACAGCGCTAGATGCCCATAATATATGGAAGGA
>JAGGSW010000142.1 GCA_021158895.1 Candidatus Odinarchaeota archaeon
AAACAAAGCAGAACCTTATTCAAAAATATTTTATGTTATAAACTTCAAGCGTTGTCATATTCTGGTTGCATGTTCTATTTCCACTTGTCCGACTCCTTTAACGTTTTTAATGGTTTCCTCAAGTATATCTGTACCGCCTTCGGCATCTGGCACAACGACCGCTATTCTTAAAGCCTTTAAGCCAAATGCTATAGGTTCTTCCTTACTGTCTTTAAATTCGGCGTTTTCAGGTAGATTTTTCTTGATATCCTCAAGTAACTGTTTTAAATCTATTTCAACACTTTCCGGTAAAATTTTAATTACTGTTAAAACTTTTCCCATATTAATCCCTCCTAGGGTCCTTCAAAACCGCACTTAGGACACTTATATGTGCGGGAAAGCTTCCTACACCTTTCGCATCTCCAAATAGTAACCTCACCACAATCTGGACAAGGAAATCTTACTGCTGCTTCACCTGGTGCAATAATTTTACCACATGATGAACATACCGGTGGTTCAAGCGTCAACAGTACCACCACTCCATCCTTAGACACGTTACTCAGTAGATAGTACGAGAGACTATATGCACTATGTAAATCTTGTTATAAAATTTTCCAAACTTACTACAGGATTAGTTCGGCGCCAAGTTCTATATTTCATCTCAAGCACTTTATTTAAACATATTGCCCATAAACCTCCTTATTCAACCCTGCAAGAAGTACCTCTTTACAAGAAAGTTGAAGTCAAACAAGCTGTGAAAGCAGTGTCAAGAATGCAACTGCTAGAGCCTTAATGTTTGATAGAGACCTGAGTATAGTCTTATATTGGAAATCCATATCCCCGTATTTTGCGAGATCTTCATTAAACTCGTAACGGGATATATAAAGAAACAACTTGTCCAAGGTTTTATCCGATAAAAAATTCAAAAGCGTTCTTAAGATCTTCATAGACCTAAATTCCCTACCAAAAAGTTTACGCCAAGTTTTTTCATAATTGCTCAGAAAACTAACAGGTAAATCATTCCTAACGAATTCTCCAGCAACCCTTCCAGCAATGATAGAACAGAGAGAGCCGAGAACAATCCCTCCACCCGTTGTAGGTTTAACCTGCCCAGCAACATCACCAACAAGTAAAACGCGAGAATCCCAAGTCCTAGAAATTGGGCCTCCTGTAATAACAGTCCCACCAATAACTCTAACAATCTTCCCCTTCCTGAATCGATTTAAAACTTGCTTATTACTCCTTAAAAATTTCTTAAGCAAATTTAACGGCTTACTTTTAGCAGCAAGACCTACACGAGCAGAACTATCCGATGTAGGAATGATCCAAGCAAAAAATCCAGGCGCGATTTTTTGACCAAAATACAACTCCACAAAATCCCTATAAACTTCTACATTTTCCATTTCAAACTGTACAGCGGGAAGTAAAGACTGTGGCTTACTAAATCCAAGTCTACTTGAAATAACTGATTTAACGCCCTCTGCATCAATTAAAACCTTTGTGGTGACAATTTTTTCTCTTTTCCCTTTAACCAATTCTATGAAAACCTTATTTCTATTAACAAAAACATCATTAACCTTACATGCTAACTCGATTTTTGCCCCAGCTTTTTCTGCTTTTAACGCTAAAAATTGATCGTAAAGGATTCTATCAAGAACATATGCCTGATCTTTCTTCCCCTCAACTACAAAACTATGCCCAGAAGGAGAAAAGAAAATAGCTCCTCTAACCTTATTTAATACAACATTGGAGGGGGGATAAAAACCCAGTTTCTTAAAACCCCTTATACTAACGAGACCAGCGCAATGCGTGGGTAAACCTATTATTCCGTGTTCTTCGAAAACAGAAACTTTTACACCAGTCCTAGCAGCACAAGTAGCAGCTACTAAGCCAGCTGGACCAGCACCAACGATTGCAATGTCAGTTCTTTCACAGATGTTTCCATTTAACATGGCACTACCTCAAAACTCATAAACTACGAATATTTCTGAAATTTTGAATTGTAGGTAGTACATCGTTAGAACATTATTGTAAACTTATTGGCTTGTATACAAATAAATTGATGCGTTGAAAAATACTTGACATTAAACTGGCCATAACTGTTGTTAATTTTCTACTTAATACGAATAATTGCAGTAACGTCAGGGTAAAGGTTTTTTACTTAATATCCCTCTGTACTCTTTTGGAAATTTTATCAGTATCCCTCTGCGGTTAAAAAACTTAACTAAACCATTTAAAATGGAATCCCAACCTGGAACTTTATCCATATCCCTAACTATTAATTCCAATTTTAATGAGAAACTATACGGTTTTTCAAACAATTTCACTAATTTTGCAAAATCTTCTTCAACATAGTTTTCACCAAATTGGTAACCTTTCTCCAGAAGCCATTTTACAACTTCATAAACCTCTTTAGCCTCACTTAACTTTTTGGGCCTCTTCTTACAATTAAATACAAAGTTATGTAAGACATCACACACATAGGTTATTTTACGAGTAAAAGGATCTGCAGAAACCGCATGCCAACAATTAGGAGTTGAAATATTCACCTTAAAACTATTTATTTTCAGTATTTTCAGTATTTTAGGAGCTTCTGACTCTTTCAAACTAAATTCTATACTGTATTTTCCTTCTTCTTCAAACTCATCGATTCTAGGCGGGTAATAATTCATATTAAAAATGATTTCCTTAAGATTGATAGATATCAACGCCTCGCCCGAAATTTTCGTGAGCTGATAATTCCAACCTTTACTTTTAATCTCGTCAAGTAGATTTTTAAGCCACGGATGAAACTTTAAAACCTCTTTTTCACTAACATCTAAATAGTCGCCTTTAACTTTAACCTCAACAAGATTGTTCTTAATAGATATGAACTTCTCAGACATTCATATCCCATCAAATTTATTCCAAACATTCCTTAATAAACTTCTATAATACTTTTAGAACCATGTTTCAAATACTGTTTAATTTAATTTGTATATATTATCAAAGTCGTTGATCGTAAATTCACTTTTTAAACCACATATCCAAGCTTGTTCTTGTTTTTGTTTCTTTCATTGCTTTATCAAGTTTTTCTACAGCTTTTCTCACTCTGGATTCCGAAAAGTCATGTTCACCGCACAAAAATTTCACTACACCTTCTATATCGGGTTGGCGCCACTTAACCTCGTAACTATCAGTGACTTGAGGTTTCAAGAAAATTTCCTTAATTTCCACGGGATCAACGGGAAAACTTGCTCCGGGAATATGTTTCAATGCTTTTTCCAAAGACCCATATTGTTTAATAAGTGCTAACGCCTTCTTAGGACCAATACCCTTTATTCCCTCAGGATTATAATCAGTACCGACTAAAATGGCAATATCAATTAATTGTTCCCTGGAGATACCTAAATCCTTCAAAATCTCATCCAGTACAATAAGCTCAGGCTTAACTTCGATGTAGACGTTTTTACGAGGCAGCTTACGTCTGCCAGTGATAGAAATATTTCTAACTAACCTAGGAGCACCAAACAACAAACTATCATAATCCTGTGATCCGCAAGCGAAAACATCTCCCTTTTTCGCCATGTAAGCAGCTTGAGCTTCGCCCTCGCTGGGAGCCTGCACGTAAGGAATACCCATTAAGTCTAAAAGCCTTTTAGCTTGATTAACCATGTCCTCAGTTAAAACAGAGGTTGCTTGAGCATACATTCTAGCTGCTTCTAAATCCCCTCTTGCTAAAGCTTCTTCGTACTTTTTAACAGCTTCTTCTTTTACTGCTTTTCTCCTTTCAATTTCCATAGCTTTTAGTTCCGGTGGTTTTCCATCAAAAACATAAACAGGCTTTATACCATTCTCCACAAGATTAACAGTTCTGTATAATAACCCACTGAGATGACTAGTAATCCTACCTTGGCTATCTTTAAGTGGTGTTCCATCTGGCTGGCGAATTATAGCCAAAAACTGATACAAAGCATTATAAGCATCGATAGATATTGCCTTACCTCTTAAGTCCATTAAAGTAATCTCTTTCGCCTTTACTATGCCTCTTAGATTCACACCCATGTCCATGCCTCCCTTCAAACGCTCTATAGATAAACTTTGCAAATCCTATAGTAAACATTTCGCTTTTCGTTCTCATCCTAATCTAACTTTTGTTTCTGTTTCTTTCTGCTTTTTCAGATTATTTTTCTTTTTCGGTCAACACTTTACATAGATTTAAAT
>JAGGSW010000022.1 GCA_021158895.1 Candidatus Odinarchaeota archaeon
ATAAAAAGAGTTTCAAGAAAACAGTTAGAAAAAATAAAAAAATTGAAAATCAACATTGAAGATGAAATAGTAGAAAAAACGGGGATAAAAGAAAAATATGTTGTTGTTTCGACATGTGTATACAAACTGTCGAACATTAAATACCCTATTTTGATGAAAGAGGGAATAAAGCCGCTTTACAAAGTTTTAGACGTAGCAAAAGCCAAAACACCAAAATACTACCTCTTTGTTCATTGTAAAAAACGTAATGGTACCATTAAAGAAGTAACGAAAAAAATTTTAACAAAATACATTTGATTTAACTAGCTCGCTGCTTAGCAAGCTGAGTAACAACTACATCTAAAATTTTAGCAGCCACATCTCTTTTAGACAATAAAGGTATGTGAACAACATTCTTTTCAGGATCAACAACGTAAACCTCATTTGTGTCGCTTTCAAAACCTCTCCCAGCTAAACCAACATCATTAGCGACAATTAAATTCAAACCAGACTCCTTCAATTTTCGATAAGCCTTCTCTATTAACTCTTCTTTAGATATTTTGTATTCAGCTTTAAAACCAACAATAAAAACATTCGGATCAACACGTCTAGCTTCACAAACAACCTTAGGCAAACATCTCAACTTAATAGTCCACTCCTTCAAACCAGAAGGAGTTTTCTGGTCAACAACCTCTTTGGGACCATAGTCAAGCACAGCTGCAGTAGAAATAAAAACATCATATTTAGAAGATTTAAGCTCATTTACCACAGCTGAAAGCATCTCCTCAGTCGTCTCCACATTAATAAGTTTAACATTCGACGGAGGTTTAGCAGTCCCCCTACCATATATAAGTGTTACCTCAGCTCCTCGAACCAAAGCCTCTTCAGCTATTGCGACACCCATTTTACCTGAACTAGGATTAGAAATAAACCTTATAGCATCAATATATTCCCTCGTAGGCCCAGCAGTCACCAAAACCTTAAGACCCTTCATATCCTTAGGCTTTATCAAAATATCAATAACCCTGTTAACAATTTCTTCAACATCAGCCATCTTAGCTTTCCCTTCCTCAATTCTAGGACCAATAAACCACACACCTAACTTCTTCAACTTCTCAATATTCTCCTTTATAATTCGATGTCTATACATGGATTCATGCATCGCTGGAACAACTACAATTGGAATATCGCTACCCAACGCTGTACTAACAACCGTAGTAACCGGAGTATCATCAATACCGCACGCAATTTTACTAATAGTGTTAGCTGTAGCCGGAGCAACAAGAATTAAATCAGCTTTATTGGGATGGTCACCAGCTAAAGCAACATGCTCAACTTTGCCAGTTAACTCTGTTATAACCGGGTTGCCAGTAGCATACTCCATTAAGTAGGGATGAATAATTTTTTGAGCATTAAAAGACATAACAGTAAAAACTTCAGCACCATGCCTCATAAGTTCTCTAGCAATTCTGGGACATTCAAAAGCTGCAACACTACCAGTAATACATAAAACAATCTTCTTACCATTTAAAATATGGCTCTTACTGCCAATAATGTTTTTTGAAATATGCGCATTGAACAATTATAAATCACCATGAAGCTATAAATAAACTGTTATTTATCATAATTTTGTATCAATTCTATATAGACTCTATAGAATTATATGATTAAAGCGATCCTCTATAATCGAGAAAGGAAGAACTCAAAAAAAGTATTCACCGTTTTGTAGCACATTGATTCAAGTAATATTTTTGGGAAAGGCACAAAATACAGAAATCAACCAGAAAACTTCTAATCGCCTAATTTCTATAGTGATATGTACATGTAATCGTTATTCAACTTCTTTTCCTTAAATACTGGGATAGTGAGTTACCGTTAAAAAGATAAGAATCCTTAAAAAGTTACTTACTCCCCTAACATAAAATAACATACAATGTGTGCAACAAGTATATAATTACGGCGAGGGAAACATATGTCTTTAAGAGAAATCCTAGATCGTCTTGCATGTGGCGACATTTCTGTAGATGAAGCCGAGGCAAAAATTAAGCTTCTAGCTCTAGAAAAAATTGGTGAAAAGATCAAACTTGATCTAAGTAGAGAATATAGAGTGGGTGCCCCCGAGATAATATTGGCTGAATACAAGGATGTTGACTCTCTTAGAGAGGCAGTTTTGAAAATGATAGAGAAATGTGGAAGAGCAATAATATCTAGACTCAGAAAGGATCAATTATCCGTGATTTACGATCTTAAATCTACTTACGATGTATATGTTAGTTCCACTGGGAGAATAGCTGTCGTTAAAAAGAGAGAATTCAAGATACAATACTCGGGTGGAAAAATAGGTATAATCACAGCTGGAACGGCTGATGTACCTGTCGCCGAGGAAGTGAAAATCATTGCTGAAGAGCTTGGTTGTAAAACATGCACGGTCTATGACGCTGGCATAGCTGGCCTACATAGAACCTTAGAAGCTTTAAAGATATTTCACGAAAACGACGTAGATGTGATAGTAGCCATAGCCGGAATGGAGGGAGCTTTACCATCTGTTGTTAAATCTCTCACAGAACTGCCAGTCATAGGACTTCCAACATCGAAAGGTTATGGAATGGGCGGCAATGGCCAGGCTGCATTGCTTTCCATGTTACAATCTTGTGCCCCAGGAATTGTCGTGGTGAATATAGATAATAGTGTGGGCGCTGCGCTTGCTGCTGTCTCTATAGCTAAGAGGGTTGCTAAGTTTAAAGGAGGTGTCTCAGATTAAGACCATAATTGTAGACCCTAGGATAGCTGGCATATCTGGTGATATGTTTGTAGCGTCGTTGCTTGATTTAGGCGGATCTATCGATAAAATTTACACGCTAGCAGAGATTATAGAGAAGAGGTTGAACTATTGCGATAAATTCAAGGTAAGAGTACGTGATGTTATAAAGAGCGGAATACGGGCTAAAGATGTATATCTCGAAATAGAAGAGCATAGACACGGGGTTTCGGCCATAAAAATCAAGAATTACGCACTGGAAGTTGGGGAAGAATCCGGGTTATCAGACAGGGGGCTATCCATCGTAGCGGCTGTTTTAAACGAATTAATAGATGCTGAATCTAAAATACACGGTATATCACCTGATAGTGTACATTTTCATGAAATAGCTTCAGCAGACACGGTCTTTGACGTGGTTGGCTCCGTGCTACTTCTAGAAGACCTAGGCTATTTGAGTGAGGATACCGAAATATATTCTACCCCTCCAGCATTAGGTGGTGGCTTCATAAAGATAGCTCACGGAAGGCTTCCCGCTCCAGCTCCTGCAACACTTGAAATTTTGAGAAAACACAGTTGCAAGTTCTCTTCAACGCCTGTTGAAGCAGAATTGACCACCCCAACTGGGGCAGCCATACTCGTTACCTTGACAGAAAACATCGTAGACTTCTATCCTGCCATCGCCTTACGAAAGATTGGTTATGGCGCTGGTAAGAAAGATCTCGGAGAAATCCCAAACGTTCTACGCGTAATTGAAGGGTCAACATTTAAAGCCACGTTCGACAAAATAATTGTTCTGGAAACTAACATAGACGACGTTCCAGGTGAGATTTTAGGCTACCTAGTCGGGAAATTGCTTGAAAAGGGGGCTTTAGACGTATCCATAATTCCCGCTACAGGGAAAAAAAACCGCCCAGTGCACATAGTTAAGGTACTAGCAGACTACAACAACTACCAAGACCTATTAGAGACTTTAATGAATGAAACCGGTACTCTGGGTGTTAGGGTGCTTGAAACTCCCAGGATTGTCGCTGAGAGGACGCGTAAGCCAGTTCAGGTGACTGTTATGGGTAAGTGTTTTGACGTTAGAGTTAAGGTTTCAAAAACTAAGGCTGGAAAAATCATAAATGTAAAGCCTGAATACGAAGACTTAAGAAAAATATCCGAAGAACTAAATATCCCATTAAGAAAAGTTTTGAAAAAGGTAGAGGAACAACTTAAAGACTACCAACAACAGTGACTCGGCCAATAACATCATTTTATCCACTTCTAACCATAAAAAACCAGAGCTTAAAAATGTTTTCCATGCTACCTACTTTAGAGAGAAAGGAACGTAGTTTTTTAGAACTTTTATTTTAGGAAACTCTTTAAAATTATAAGAACAGACAAATTTTGAGCTTTATTACATAATGTGGCAAAGC
>JAGGSW010000005.1 GCA_021158895.1 Candidatus Odinarchaeota archaeon
AATATATATTATACTTTCGTTCTTTTTCAATTGGGTGAAAATGAAATGAACGTAAAGTTCTTGGGAGTGTTCATAATTGGCCTGCTAATAGGAATGGGAATTGGAACATGGGTTGCTTCACCTCTAACAACAGTAGAAGTACCTGAAGATAGCGCTTGGAGAACTGAAAGCATACGTGTTATAGGTTCCACTACAGTATTACCTATTGCTAACGCGGCTGCAATAGCGTTTATGCAGAAATATCCCGGCGTGGATATAAGGGTGGAAGGAGGCGGTAGTGGTCATGGTTATGCATCACTAATAGACGGTGCTTGTGACATTGCAATGGCTTCAAGAAAACCCAAATTAAAAGAAATTACAGATGCAAAAGAAAGGAATGTAAGCCTAATTTTACACGAAATTGCTGTGGACGCCGTAGTAATTATAGTTAATCCAAGTGTTTCCACAGTTCCGCTGAATCTAACCTTAGAACAGGTTGCTAAGATATTCAACGGTACTTATACAAAATGGAGCGAAGTTGACCCTAGCCTACCAGACAAAAAAATAATTGTATTTAACAGAGAAGCTGGCTCTGGTACTCGAGGAACGTTTGAGGAACATGTTATGGAACCGTTTGGGTTGACAATTACCCCAGATGCTCAAGAGGTTCCAAGTAACCCGGCTATGAGGGAAAGTGTCAGAAATACACAGTATTCAATAGGGTACGTAGGTTTAGGATTTGTAACCGAAGACGTGGTGACCGTTAATTTGGCTGTGAGTGAAAACGAAACTTACTACGAGCCTACGCCTGAAAACATATATGCAGGTAAGTATCCGATCTCTAGGTACTTATATTTGGTGACCAATGGCTGGCCGGAAAGTGGATCCCTAGTAGATAGATTCATAGACTTCATTAGAAGCCCAGAAGGACAAAGAATCGTTGAAGACCAGGGATTTCTGGCTCTTCCAAAATATCCGCCTTCAACTTAAACAACAGCGCTCTATTTATTCCACATTTTTTAGCCAGGAGATGTATATACAATGAAGACGAAAAAGGAACTTAAACTTAACCACAGAAAAACGGTTAAGGCAGAGAGAAATGTTAAAATATTACTTTTTACAGCTGCAAGTACTACAATTGTTTTCATTACGTTAATTACATTGTTTATTTTTATGGAAACTATTCCCGTATTTCTCAACGAGAATTTAAGGATAAAAATATTGTTTAGTCAAGTTTGGGCTCCAGCTTATGAAAAATATGGTATTCTTCCGCTTATCATGGGGTCTATTATTGTTGTGACGGGAGCACTAGTTATATCGATCCCAGTGGGATTATGTACTGCAATTTATATAGCGGAGGAAGCATCTGAATCTTTAAAAGACGTATTTAAGTCTGCAATCGAAATGTTTGCTGCTATTCCCTCGGTGATCTACGGTTTTATCGGCTTAGTTACACTTACTCCGATAGTAGCTAAAATTTTCGGTTTAAGTTCTGGGAAAAATGCTTTTTCCGCTTCCATTATACTTGCAATAATGGTTCTTCCAACAATTATGAGTCTATCTAGCGAAATAATTTCATCTGTTCCTAAAGAATACAGAGAAGTATCCTTTGCTCTGGGTGCGTCAAAATGGCAAACGATTAAGAATGTTATCTTACCTACAGCTAAACCTGGTATTTTAGCTGCAATAATTCTTGCCTTTGGTAGAGCCATTGGAGAAACTGTTGCAGTTTTAATGGTTTGTGGCGCAGCTGGAAGCATGCCTGGATTCCCATTTTTCTTTGATGCTGTTTTCCCCATGACTGCAGCAATTGCAATGTACATGGGCGAAGCCCCGATGGGCGGGGAACTTTATCGCACTTTATTCTTTTTGGGCTTAATACTGTTCATTATAACATTTATCGTGAACACTGTAGCCGATGCCATTCTTAAAAAATCAAAAAGTGCTACAAGTGGAGGTATAGAAATATGAACACGGACAATAGACGTAGAATTAAAGACAACATCATATTATCGTTTTTTGGTATTCAACTTCTTATGCTTTTGATTATTTTGTCTTATATGGTTGGCATATTGATAATCGGCGGGATTCACGTCATTTCTTGGAAAACCGTCTTTACTAGCATGTTGAAAGGAGGCCTATTTGAAACTATTATAGGTACCTTTCTATTATTCAACGGCACTGCAATCTTAGCAGCACCAATCGGTTTAGGTGCTGCCATATATCTTTCTGAATACGCGTCCAAAAACAACAAAATCGTGAGATTAATAGATCAAGCCATAAACAACCTTGCAGGAGTACCCTCAATAGTTACGGGTCTTTTTGGTTACACCTTCTTTGTTAAAACACTTAGATTTGGAATTTCCTTAATGTCCGGATGGCTTACACTAACCATAATGGCTCTTCCAATCATAGTAAGAGGTTCAGAAGAAGCAATAAGAATGGTACCTAAAGAATTCAGAGAAACAGCTATGGCTTTAGGAGCAACAAAATGGCAAGCAATAAAAGACAATGTTCTTCCAACAGCTACTCCAGGCATTGCAACCAGCATTATTCTTGGGATAGCGAGAATTGCTGGAGAAACAGCAGCCATACTATTTACAGCTTGCGCATTGACGATGAGGGGATTGCCAAGAACACCGTTTGACCCTATTATCTCTCTAACCTATTATTTATTCGTGATTTTAGTTACGTCTCCTAGTACATCTCAGAACAAAGCTTATGCGGCTGCCATCATTCTCCTTAGCCTAGTGTTTCTACTTAACTTGGTAGCAATAGTTTTGCGCGCCCATTATAGACGTAAATGGAGGAGATAATGATGAAAAGTAAGGTAGAGACAGTTGATCTTAACGTTTGGTACGGAAATCTCCATGTATTAAAAGATGTAAACATTCAAATTCCTGAAAGGAAAGTGACTGCAATTATAGGGCCCTCTGGGTGCGGGAAAACTACGTTCCTTAAAACATTGAATAGACTTATTGATTTAGTGGATAATGCTCGGGTTGAAGGGGAGGTCAAACTGGATGGAAAGAGTATCTATAATCCGGGAATGGACGTCATAGAGTTGAGAAGAAAAGTCGGTATGGTTTTTCAAAAGCCAACACCTTTGCCCAAGTCGATATATGAAAACGTTGCGTATGGTCCAAGAATTCATGGAGTAAATAACAAAGATGAGTTGAATGTTATTGTAGAAGAAAGTTTAAGGAAAGTCGGCTTATGGGATGAAGTAAAAGATAGATTGAACGACTCTGCATTTGCTCTTTCACTTGGACAACAACAGCGACTTGCAATTGCACGAGCACTTGCTGTAAACCCAGAAGTTCTGTTAATGGATGAACCAGCATCTGCTCTTGACCCAATTTCCGTAACTAGAATCGAAGAACTTATAAAAGAGCTAAAGAAGGAATATACTATCGTCATTGTTACTCATAACTTGCAACAGGCATGGAGAATTTCGAATTATACCGCGTTTTTCTATTACGGTGAGTTAATAGAATACGGACCAACCGAAAAAATTTTCAAAACCCCAGAAAAAGAATTAACCTTTAATTACGTCAATGGAAAATTCGGATAACAATCCTTTTATTTTTCGTAAATTTAAACCGAAAAATACAGGAGGCAAAAGTAGATTACGTTGCGATCAACGGCAAACTTGTCGTGGGTGATTTGGTTACGAGAGCTAAGCTTCTCTATGCGATGCGTTTGTTCAGAGATGCTGTGAAACTGGCGCATCATTTAATTCGCTCTGAACTTGAGTGGAAGGAGGTAGAGAGAAGATTAACGAAATATTTGAGTAATGCACATTATGGTCATTCGGCTTATCAAAAAGCTAAACTATGGAAGAATCAGCCGTACCTAAGGCTTAGAAAGAAGTTTCTCTTTAGCGTTGGGAAATCCCATGAAAATGGGAATAGAAACATTCGGTTAACTGTGAATCACGATTCTACTTTGGTTAAGGTTAAGATTTAATAAGAAATGCTTTTAAGACTCCAATAGAATTTATCGAAATACTTCTTCCCAAAATCTAAAAACCGCTAGTGCATTTTTCTTTTCCCTTGAAGATTTCAGAAATTCTATGCAAGGAAATAAGCGAAATATCTGAACAATAGCAATTTTAATAC